>NZ_JAJEPS010000020.1:0-45958 GCF_020686965.1 Hominiventricola filiformis
ATGCGGTGAAAGTCGCATGTCCGGTGTGAAGCGGGGGAAAAGCTGGAGATAACTTCAAAGGCTTACCTATCGCTATTTCCATCGGATCTGAACACGTATGGCGGAGAAGCTAAGCGTCTGTTAGAAGACCTGCAGTCACGAAATGAGCGTATGTTCCTTGTAACAGCGCTCTTTTTAAATACTGCAAAGACAAAACAGGCACTGGATAATGCCATCTTCCAGACGGCCGGTATTGCACAGAAATATAACTGTGTGCTGAAACGTCTGGATTATCAGCAGGAAGAAGGATTGATGAGCAGTGTTCCGTTGGGAGTAAATCATATCCCAATCAGGCGGGCTCTTACGACTACCAGTACAGCAATCTTTGTTCCGTTTACGACACAGGAGCTTTTTATGACAGGAGAACTCTTTTTGAAGCACAATATCATCTGAATACAGAAGGTCGAACAGAAACGGTGACAGAAACCAGAAATGTTCGAGTCGGAGAATCATTAGGACAGGTAGTGACCAGCGGATATTGTAACTGTCGAATCTGTTGTGGTGTATGGTCCGGAGGTCCAACTGCCAGTGGTGCATATCCAACTGCAAACCATACCATTGCTGTAGATGCTTCCAATCCATTTGTGCCGATTGGCACTAAGGTAGTAATGAATGGTGTGGAATACACAGTTGAGGATACCGGAGCCTTTGCACGATATGGTGTCCAGTTTGACGTTTACTATGATAACCATGCTGCAGCCTCTGCTCATGGACACCAGACCTGGGAAGCTTATATCGCAGATGACAATGGCAGTCAGGAAGTAACCGTTACCAGTACAAGCACCAAGAAGATTCTGTATGTGACACTGACAAATGGAAGTTTTGATGCTGTGGCAAGAGCCAATCTGAATGCAGAACAGCTGATTATTTACAATGCGTTAAATACGACCTATGGAAACAGAAATTATCTGTGGGATGTAAACAATGTGACCAGTGGATCAGGCGGTAATGGAATGAGCTATGAGATTCCACCGGAAGCACTGCAGGATGAAGAATTTGCCCGGATGATCCGAGAAGCGGAAAAATATCTGGGAGTACCTTATGTATGGGGTGGTTACTCTCCGTCCGGATTTGACTGCTCAGGATTCGTATCTTATGTCATTAACCACTGTGGTAATGGCTGGAACTATGGACGATTGACCGCAGATGGATTAAGAGGCGTATGTACTTATGTATCACCGCAAGAAGCAAAACCAGGAGATCTGATCTTCTTCCAGGGAACGTATAACACATCCGGTGCAAGCCATGTGGGTATCTATGTCGGTAACAATATGATGATCCATTGCGGGGATCCGATCCATTACTCAAATATCAGCACATCCTACTGGCAGCAACATTTCATGTGCTTTGGAAGACTGCCATAAAGGGGTGAACGAAGGGAGGTGAAAGTTTGAATAAAAAGATTAAAAAATATCTGGATGAGATTGCCAAGACAGAGAAAAAGATCGCGGATCTGCAGCAATATCTTAGGGGTGTCCAGGCTGCATTAAAGCAGGAAGAGGACAATGAGATGATCAGGTGCATCCGTGGTATGAAGATGGATAATGATCAGTTATATGATCTTTTGGATGGTATCCAGAGTGGAAAAGTTAAATTTCAGGTAAGCAGGGAGTCTGACGATGAAGGTTCAGGCTCCTTTGTATTCACAGAAGAAAATAAGGAGGAATATCAGAATGGTGAAATGGAAGAAAATGAATAAGAAAATGGCAGGACTGCTGTTGGGAGTCATGATGCTTTTTACAGCATCAACCACAGCATTTGCCTATGTGGATGAATCGGCAGAGGCATCCAAAGTAGAGACAACTCAGACGGAACAGTCAACAGACAAAGAAGAGAAAAAGGACGAGGCGACAAACACAAACGAGGTGCTGCCGGAAGATGGAACAGACAAGGGAACTGCATTTACGACACCTGGCAATGGTGAAGTCAAGGATGACATTACCGATGATTCCACAAAGGAATTTCTTACGGTTACAACGAAGAATAACAACACTTTCTATATCGTGATCGACCGTAGTGCCACATCACAGAATGTCTATATGTTATCCCAGATTGATGAGAATGATCTGTCCGAATTTCTGGATAAAGACAGCACTGCTACTGTCGTAACACCACAGCCAGATAAATCAAAGGTAGTGCTGGATGAAACAAATAATGAGGATGTAGACAAGGAAGCTACCATTGATCCGGAGAAAACAGCATCTGCAAAAACCAATATGGGTGCAATGGCAACAATCCTGATTTTGGCTCTCGGCGGTGTGGCAGCTTACTACTACTTCAAGATCTATAAACCTAAAAAAGAGGAAGATGAGGATGATCAGCCGGAAGGTTTGGAAACAGGTGGACTGGAAGAAGTTCCGGATGAGGAAGAGTCTGAAGACGAAGATTTTGAAGAAAATGAAAAATAAATAAACTTTTTTAGTGGAGGGGGCTGTAAAACATGCTCTCTCCGTTTCGTTATATGAAGGAGGTAATACATCATGTATTTAGTAATTGCAGAAAAACCAAGTGTATCAAGAGCAATCGCAGAAGTGATTGGAGCACAGGAACGAGAAGACGGATATTTACAAGGAACCGACTGTATGGTCAGCTGGTGCTTCGGACATCTGGCCGAATATGTTTCACCGGATGCTTACGATGAGAAATTTAACCAGTGGAGATATGAAGATCTCCCGATCATCCCGAAAGACTGGAAAGTTACAGTCTCAGAAGATAAGAAAGATCAGTTCTATATCTTAAAAAGACTGCTCAACAGTCCGGAAATTGAATACGTCGTAAATGCCTGTGATGCCGGACGTGAAGGAGAATTAATCTTCAAACATGTCTATGACTTATCCGGAAGTAAAAAGCCGGTGAAACGATTATGGATCAGTTCTCTGGAAGATTCAGCAATCCTTGATGGAATGCAGCATCTGAGATCCGCAGAGGAATACCGACATCTGGCCGAAGCTGCTGTATGCCGTTCTCAGGCTGACTGGCTGGTAGGAATGAATGCAACCAGAGCTTACACCACAAAGTACTTCAAAAAGCTGACCGTTGGAAGGGTTCAGACACCGACACTTGCCATGTTGGTGGAACGTGCCGGACAGATCAGCAATTTCCAGAAAGAAAAGTATTTCAATGTGGAACTCGATTGTGATGGAATTCCGGCTGTAAAGCCAAAAATCTTTGATCCGGATGAGGCGGAACAGTTAAGAAGTAGATGCCAGGGAAGTGAAGCTATTGTCACAGCAGTAAAAGAAACGGAAAAGAAAGTAAAAGCACCAAAGCTTTATGATCTGACCACACTGCAGAGAGAAGCAAACCGTATCTACGGAATGACAGCCAAACAGACACTGGATACCGCTCAGAGCCTGTATGAAAAGAAACTGATCACTTATCCAAGAACGGACAGCCAGTATCTGACCGAAGATATGGAGCAGACCGCAAGAAATGTGGTTCGTCAGATTTATGAGAAATATCAACTGACAGGTCCGTTTGATCAGCCGGAGCAGCCAGATGTGAAGAAAGTCATGAATAACAGCAAGGTGACAGATCACCATGCAATCATTCCAACGATGGAACTTGCATCCTGCCATCTGGATGAATTGAAATCCTGGGAAGAAAAGATTCTTTTCCTGATTGCAGTCCATACGGTCATGGCAATGAGTAAGGATCACATTTACCAGGAGACAGAGATTGAAGTGGAATGCCAGGAAGAAATCTTCAAAGCAAAAGGAAAGATTGTCCTGCAGGATGGATGGAAACTCTTTGAAAACTGCTTCAAAAATAAGGATCGCATGGCAATCGTAGATCCGGATCAGGAAATGAAAGAGAGGATGCCGAAAGTAACCCAGGGACAGACTTTCTATGCTGTGGATGCAGAAAAGACAGAGCATTTTACATCTCCACCGAAACCATACAGCGAAGATACTCTCCTTGCGGCAATGGAAACTGCTGGAAATAAGGAATTCGATGAAGACACAGAAAAGAAAGGATTAGGAACTCCGGCAACAAGAGCCGGTATCATCGAGAAACTGGTCTATTCCCAATATGCTACCCGAAAAGGAAAACAGATTATTCCAACAGAGGATATTGTCCCGGAAATAGAAAATGTGGATTATGAAAATGATCTTACATGTATCAGCTTTTATGCGGCTGAATGTGCTGAATTTCCTGTAATGGGTGAAGTACATTATGACCTGACATTACTAGAAGCCTTGGAAGCTTATGAGAAAATCCCATCAGAACGTATGCATGGACTGAAATGTGTTGGCTTTGATCTGAAAGACGGAAGTGATTATGAAGGAATGCAGAGTCTGATGATTGAAGGAAAAATACAGAAAGAATTTTTGAATTCGATTCCTGGATTTAGAGAAAATTCTTATGTGCAAAATGCAATCAGTCGTGTGGAAAAATACTTGGAAGAAAGACATCCAAATGTGGAAAATCCTCTGGAATCCAATAAGAAAGTGGATAACGAAAAAAATATAAGCGAAGAAAAAAACGAGAAGGAGCTGAATATACAGATGAAACCAATACCGAAAAAGAAAAGGGGGGAAATGAGCCTATGAGAAATGTAAACCTGGAAGAAAACGAACTGACTATTACTGCTATCTTCCAGCAGCACACAAAGGAAGAAACAATCCAAACACTGAAAGAAGCTTTGGAAGTTTTGGAACAGGAAGAAAGTGATCCTGAGAATGATGAAATAATTGAGATCATCAATTCTACAGTTGGAAAATTACAGCAGATCGAAGACAAATACTACTATTCTCTGGATCTGAATTATTATCTGAATAACTTGGAGGATGATGCCTATGAAGCTTAATCAATTTGCAGTCTACCGAGTAGATCAGCAGACAGCAGGAAAAGCACTGTGGCATCTGCCATATCAAGAGGCAAGACAGCAGAATGTGTCGATTACTGTCGAAAATTACCGATTAATCTCGATTCATGAAATGCAGGAAAATGAAAAAGTCGCTGACATCTGGAAACGGACGAAAAATCAATGCGAAGTCAGTGACGTGCTCGTATTGAACAAGAATGGAGAAATCAGCTGCTACTATGTAGATGAGAACTATCCACAGTATCTGGCCGGATTTATTCGTATCAACACATCCGGTGCACTGATCACTATGGAAACTGAGAATTATCAGATTGATGGGAAAAAGGGGAACTGGATTGCAACAGACACCGTCATTATTGATGGAAAACAGTTTTATTTGATGGAACATCAGGTATACCGAGATCAGGCCCAGGGTGTTATCCTGGATGCTTATGGAAAAATGGTTGTCGAAGAATGTAAGAAATTCGATGAAAAGACAAAACAAAAGATTCATGATTACATCCAACAGCAGGTACCGCTAAATCCGGTCGAACAGCTAAAACAAGATGGTAAAATCCGTCTGGAACATTACCAGAAATTCTACCAGAACGGCACTTATGAACGAAGCAGAGAATCTGGTACAGAAGCTAACTATGATATGGTGGACGGTCTGGTGAATAATCAGAAGAAGAACCTGGAAAAAATTTCTGATGCACGCAACAACAAACAGACGTCCCGAAATCAACAAAATAATAAACCTAAGAAACGAAGGTCCGTAATCAAACGACTGCATCAAAAACAGATTGCCATTGCTCGCCGGTCCGGAAAGCCGATACCAAAGTACCTGGATCAGGAAATGGAAAGAAAGCGGGGATAGAATATGCGAAGGTTAAAGTGTGAAAAAGAAACGATTATTCTGACTAATGAAGATGATGGATTCTATGATGTGTATACCTTCAATCAGAGCTTGCAGAAACGGTTGAGGTCTTTTGCGGAGAAGTATCCGGATGATTGCTGGTTGAAAGGATCTTCGGAGGATGGTAGTGAAACGTATATGATTAAAAAAGGGCGGTTATCATTGAATTTAAGACCACCCTATTCCAAGGATAGAATTCATAAAGCAACCGAACGAATTATTGAAGAACAGAAAGAGCAATCGAAGGATTCATAGAATGCGATTTAAGAGAAAAAAGCCTCATGACCATGAGAAAAAATGAAAGCAAAATACGTTAGCTGATAAAGTGTATAGGCTCAAAAGGGAAAGTGCCCTTTTGGGCCTTTTTAATTTAAAATAGTTCTAAAGAACAAGTTAACAATCTGTAGATTCTGTATGTTTTAAAGATCAATCGTTATACTAATTTTAGACCGAATTATCGTTCTAAAGGAGGTGTCACAATGGATTTAAAGGCGGTTGGTCAGAGAATAAAAGCTGCAAGGGAAGCTAAGAATCTTACACAAGAAGAATTGGCAGGACTGGTAAACTTGAGTCCAACTCATGTAAGTGTTATAGAGAGAGGACTGAAAGTAACAAAACTTGATACTTTTATTGCGATTGCAAATGCATTAGATGTTTCAGCAGATACACTATTGATTGATGTTGTGACACATTCGGTTAGCGGCGTTACGAATGAATTATCTGAAATGATAGAGAAACTACCGAAAGAAAAGCAACAGAGAATTATCAATGCAGTGAGAGCATTGGTGGAATAAATACGTGAATAAGAAGATGGAAGGGCTTATTGCTCTTCTTTTTTATTTGGTTTAACGTGAAAATATGATATAGTAGTTCTAAAGACTTATATATAATTCTAAGGAACTTGATAAAATGAAGAAAAAAAATATAACACTTGTATTTGTTGCTATCGTTTTTTCGATTATTGTTGGAATGATAATTGGGAAAAGCTTATTAAAGCATAAAGAAGGTGAGCCAGATGTAGTTGGCAGTTTTTCTATGAATAGAGATGAGAATCTTACAGTAGTTGCTAACAGAAAAAATATTTCTGATAAAGAAGCATTTACAAGACTGCTTTTAAAAATGTACAAAGAGAATTCATTTCATTCAATAAAATTTTCTACAGATCATGGATATGCAACCAGCCTTGATATGACCGTATATTCTTGGAAAGAAGATATCGAAAATGGAAAATCCATTATGCAGATAGAATTTAGACCGATTGAATATGGAAAAGATTATGATATTGTTCATAATCCGGATAAATATGTGCTTTTTATCGATGGAACAGAAATAAAATGAAATATATAGATATGCAGATAAAGCGCAGAAAAAGAGGATTGCTCAACACAGGAGGATATTTTCAATTACCCTCAAAATGATAAAAGCGAGGCAGCGGAAAATCCGTTGCCTCATATCAGTATTATGACAATTAATCTAGTTCCGCCCCTAACTCATACCTCCAATACTCCGCCGCCTCATATTCCCTAGGTTCTGAGAGTACCGGTACAGTAAAGAGTTCAACCGGAACACCGAGTGTTGATGCAAAGATTTTCATAAGATCCTCTTTTGGTGTTCGGACATCGCTTTCATACTGAGCAATCCGGACATCAGCACAGCTGTCGGGAAATCCAACAGCCATGCCAAGTTCTTTCTGGGTGAAATGATTTTTCTGTCTTAAGTGTTTTAATTTTCTTCCAAATGTAATCATAGTATTATTCTCCTGTGCTTCCAAAAGCCCCAGTTCCTCGTTCTTCACCGAGATCCAGGACAAAGTCTGCAATCACAACCGGTGTGATCACCAGCTGACCGACGCGTGTGTCTTTATGAATGATCTGAGAAGATGTGCTCACGTTGCTGATAATGGCATGGATCTCACCACGGTAACCGGAGTCAATCGGTGGAAGTTCGCATACCAGTCCTTTTGCAGCCATGCTGCTTCGTGGAAAGACATATCCGGCAAATCCATCCGGGATGATGAGACCAAATCCAAGCGGAATTCTCGCAACTTCGCCTGGCTTTAATACGCAATCATAAGGCATGAATACATCCGCACCGGCATCATTTTCATGTGGCCGGAAGGGATGATGATCTGCTTTCAGACCAAAGTCAATCAGTTTAATCTTTATGGCTGCTCACCTCCTTCCTGATGAGCAATGGATAATCTGCTTTTAAGATATCTGACGGTATCCAAAACTTTGAAATAGGATTCTGGCAGGACATCTGTTTTTCTATGCAGCTTCCTCTCTGACAGAATGGACCGGTAAGATCCGGTGCAAAAAGGATTGGGCTCAATTTGTACAATCTTTGCCAGATCTGTAGCATCACAATCCTTGTTTCATCCGTATTTCTTCGGCAGGTTCTTTGGCCAATCATATGCTTCCACTGGTAAGGTGTCGCGCTGATGATCAGTACGTTTCGAAGTCCCTGAGGTGTGGCATATCCGGCTGAATCATGATCAATGCCTGAGGCACAAAGCTCTGCATAATGATCCAGATCTGACTGACAGCTTTTCTTGTAAATATCTTGGATTTCTTTATCTGCTTTCATGATTCCATATGGAATAGCAAATGCAGCATGACCGGAATAATTGCTGTACTGCAGAGATGCACTCATGTACTTTACTTCGTTCTGATGTCTTGTGATCTGTGCCAGGAAGCGTCTGCTTGCACCAACAACAGCTACGGTAATGACCATGAATTTCTGCACGGTTGGATGCGGAAGCCCTGCAATGTTTTCTACAGTCTTCTGACTGTAGGATTGACGGTAAAGATCCATCAGATCTGCCATGTTCTGGATCGTATGACCGTGTTGTGTGAGTCTGGCAGCAAAGACCATATTTTGTTCTGCTTCCCGGATTCCATAGCAGTTTAAGATAGCTGTTTCAATGTGATCCATAGGCCTGTTCCTCCTTTACCAGAGCTTTTAAAAGGATCAGATAATTGATGCAGTCTGTGATTTTTTCATCCCACTGTTCCATGTCAAAATGTAACAGAGTGGAATAACACATATCGTAAAGGGATACGACATGTTTCGACATCATACCGGCCAGTGCTGCTTTTGGATCGCAGTTCTGTAAAGCGGCAGCAATCTTGAATGCACTGAGACGGTCAATATTATCACCGGTATATTCTTTCTTTTTATGTGCCAGAATATCGGCACACTTTCTCATCTGAAGTTCAAATACAACATTAAATTCTTCTTGTGTCATGTGATAGTTCCTCCTTTGTTTTGTAATAGTTATCGTTCGAGATCCTTGGTTTTTGATCTTACTGGTTCCGGAATCTGCATCTGAAGGATGGCATCAACATTCTGATCGGCAGTATCCAGATCTTTTAATTTTTCTTTCAAGCTGCTTATTGCTTCTTCTTCGGAAGCTATCTGCTGTTGCAGTTTTTCTTTTTGTAAATGGCAATTTGCAGAGATGGGATGGGGATTTGCTGTTGACTTTTCGCATAAAGCAGAAAAAGCGGGGATAAAAATATTGTTAGAAGAATAACTAAAAATCTTGCTAATGTATAAGTTAAGTAAAAAATAGAATGAAAAATAATCATATAGCAGAGGAGATTGGGTAATATGAAGGAACAAAAGAAATCTTCTTGGGGAGCGGTTCTGGTGTCATTTTTAAAGGAATTTCTATTAAACTCATTCGAAGCCCCAGGTCATCTTTATTATGATGAAAATTTAACTAATGAAGGAAAAAGAAAGAAAAATTATATTTGGAGGGTGCTTCTACTGGTGACTGCGGTAGGAGTAGCTTTGCTTCCTGTTATAGCTTGGAACATGTTTGTTCCAGATGTGCTATGGGCAAAAATAGTTACCGTTGTAGTGTGTGAAGGCTATGTTGTTTTTATAGTAAGTATGGAGATTATCCAAATAAAGGATGAGCTAAAGGAAGATATGTTAAAAATAGGGGGATATAAAATTACTCCCAAAGGAAGTATTTCCCTATTTAAAGAAATTGATTTTAAGATTGCTCAAACAGAGTATTCTTATACAATATTGATTTCTAAGAAACCTTTAAAATGGCTTTATAAGAAGTTTTATGTTACAATCTATGGAAGACATGGAAAAGTAAAAAAGATTGAATTGGTTCGAGCAGACAAAAAGTATTCTACGAAATATGAGACAATGAATGGTACAGTCTTAGAAAAGTTGCAAGAAGAAAATAATAGGTTTTTAAGGAAATGCTTAGGTACTCCCAGTAAAAAGAGTATGACAGGCGTCGAATATTATTATGAGTGGGGACAAATACAATCCTTCTATGATGATCGTTCTTGTCAAACAGGAATTGTAATTATGTTTTAAAATAAGGAATATTGTATCTCTTGCTTCCGTATGCAGAAAGATTACATCGGTACAGAGAAATGTGGTAGTGATACACCAAAGAACACAGGCGAAACCTTATATCTCGGTTCCACAAGTAGCGAATCTTTCAAAAGAGAGAGATGGGTAAAACTTCGCTGTTTATATAATAGTAGGGGACGATGTTTTATCCCCTGCTATTATACGTTTTTTAGCATGTTTTCACCAATATTGCTTGGTACCTAACCGATTTTTCAAATAACATCTGATTCCAAGATATACTCCCTGAGAAAGTACGAAAAGCAATAGAAGATTTACGGAAAGTGCTTTTTTAATTGCTTCTCCAAAATAAATGATGACAGCAGTACTTGTCAGTATCATCAGTAGAGTAATAACATCCCAACAGTTTTTCTTATATAATTCTATAACCTTTATTTCTATCAGTATCGCCAGTATCCCTGTCCCTGCCACACATATTCCGACAACCAATATCAGAAATAACCAATATACCATTCCGGCTATAAAAGGATTTGGAATTTTTGTGCTAATCTGTGCCACAGATTGCCCGGCATCAATTGTCCAACCGATAAAAGTTTGTAGGAATGACGCTGCATCATGGAAGAATGATTTACAATCGGAAAGGAACACATCGGACTGTACTGCCTGAAAAAGAGTGGTTGTCAGCGAATACCATGCAAGAAGGAACAAGGTTGTTTGGAACATTACCGTTTTTGCTTTATACTGTCCGGCAAGTCGCTCTTTTTGTGTTCCGTATTTCGCTTTTTCATTCTGATAGGCTGTCCGGTCACAGGATTCACATTTTTCATAGAGTACCGGCTTTTCTACCGGTATCTCTACGATTTTCTGATGTGTCCGGGCATAATCCCGTTGTTGTGTTAAACAGCGTATTTTATTTTGATATTCCCCGATCATGACGTTTGCGCTTCGCAGCTTCTCTTTCTCGTTCCGCAATGCTCTGTCTGCCAGCTTCAAGTCGTTCTTTAATGCTTGAATATTCCCGGCTCTGTTCTCTTTGTTTAATTTCTCGTTCAAGATCAGAGATTCGTTGAGCTGCGTCTTCAGTTCCACGATAAGCTGGTCTTTCTGTTCCAGTTCTTCTTGTATCTCCTCGGTCAGGAGCAGAAGCTCTTCCAACTGTTCGGCGTTCTTTAATTCTCTGGATTCGTTCATCTATATCACGTCCTTTCTCTATCTGCTGTTCCAGTTCAGCAATTCGGTGTTATCCTCTGCTGATTTGGTCGTTTCAATCAATACGCTACATTCTTCCATCGTAATTCAGCCCTTTCTTTTTAATTTTGAATATGAAAAAAGCAGTCGATCATAAATGAAAGGCTGCTTTAAATCATATCCTTTATTGCTTTGTGTGGAGATTTAACTGATTGTCTATGTCCCGTCCGGCATACATTACTCTAAGTATTGTTACAACTTTTTTATCGCTGTCTGGAATATAAAGTACCACATAATTGTCTACTGGTAATACACGAAGTCCACGACTTTTCCACGGTTCTTTTTCATATTTTCGATAACGCTCCGGCATCGTATCCAGACTTAATATCTGTTCTTCCAGACGGTCAAGCTGTCCGCTTGCATTTTCCGGCGATTGTAATTCAAAAGAAATATATTCAAAAATCCCTCTCAAATCACTGTCAGCCTGTTCGGATAATTCTACTTCATATATCATAAGCCATAATCCTTGCGAATGTCAGCAAATGCTTTCTTCGCATTTTTTGTCCGTCCAGCCTGCATATCCGCATATCCTTTCTCCAATTCTTCATTGAACTCTGCTTCTGATAATGTGCTGATATCAACAGGTCTGTCAGATGGTATTTTTACTTCAAACGGAAGTCCTCTCTGTAAGATAATCTGTTTATAAAACATATTGATAGCACTGGAAGCAGGGATACCAAGTGTAGACAGGATACTTTCTGCTTTTTCTTTGACATCTGGTTCAATCCTTGCATATAAATTTGCTGATTTTGTAGCCATATAAAACATCTCCTTTCGTGAGTAGTATTTCCATCTATCTTTATTATATGCAAATGTCCGCACAATAGCAATACTAATTTTATGCTCCAATAATCTTATTGAATAACTGTAACAATACATCTTTTACGCCGGACGCATTGAATACAAGACCAACGGCTACTAAGGCAACTACCAAGAATCCGATAAGTTTGGAAAACTCACGCTTACAGGATAATCGAACTACTGCATACTAACCGCCACAGGGAACTCCTAATCCCTTGCTCATGAGGGGAAGAATAGTTTATCATATTGTAAAAAAATATAAAAAAATATAAAAAGTTTTTGTGTTTTTAAATGATTTGTTAAGGTTAGTTGTTTATATATAGAGAAGAATAATTAAGAGAAAAGTGATGGATATGATACAAGACTGGATGATAATAAACAAAATTAAGATGGGAGATCCTGATGCATGGGATATTTTAGTACATAAATATTATGATAGTGTGTATTTTTATTGTGTTCGCAGATGTTATGGAGACTGCGATATAGCTTCTGATTTAACACAGGATATTTTTTTAAAATTGGTAGAAAGTTTACCTAGATACCGATTCATAGGAAAATTTCAAAATTATCTATACACTATGGCTGTCAATACTTGCAATAATTATTTGAAAAAAAGACATATTGAGCAAATAGAACTCACAGATAATTTTACAACTGATTTAGACACTTCATTGATTGATGAAATATTACATGATGAGAGAAAAGAAACGGTTCAAAAAGCACTTGATTTACTTCCTGAAATACAACGAGAGGTTGTGATACTACGGTATTATCACGATTTAAAGGTAAAAGATATTGCGACAATTACTGGCGTGGGGGTATCTACTGTACAGTCACGTATTTATCAAGGCCTTAGAAAATTAGAAAAAGTTTTAGAAAGAGAGGAATTTTATGATGGATAAAAAAGATATTATATCGAAATTGGCTGGTTATAAATTAGAAGGTGATATAGAAGGACGTGAAAAAACCATCGAATTAGGATATGAAATAATGATTAGACTTGAAATGAGTCGACATTCTTACTTTGAGCTATTCCTGTCAACTTTTCGCTTCATACATGTTCATACTTGGATAATTCAATTATTCATCTTTCTATCAGGGATAACTATGGCATTAAATTTTAAAAATTTACAGCCGATAAGTGAAATAATGTTATGCATTACAGGTGTAATATTCATTTCGGCTTTATTTTTTTTAGATGAATTATTCAAAAGTTTTACTACAGGAATGTGGGAATTGGAACAGACATTCAAATATGATTTGCGACAACATATTATGATGAAATTATTGATTTTTGGCATTATTGATATGGTAATTGTTATTTTGCTTTCTCTTATGACTAAATCTATAGTATCTTTGCCTTTGTATCAGATATTAGTCTATGTACTTGTTCCATACAATATTGTTTGCATTATTTTATTTTCGCTTATAACTATATGGAGAAAGCAATTACATAATTATTTCCTATGGTGTATATCGGGAAGTATTTGTGTCGCAGTTATTTTAATTGCAAATATCTTTAAAATATATGAAATCCGAATGCTTTATTGGGGAATAGCATATTTCATTACAACGACAATATTAGGGATTATCTTATATTCTCAAACTAAAATAATCAAATGGGAGGTAGCTTCAGTATGGAATTAACTATTAATAATATAACAAAACAATATGGGAATGTAACTGTGCTTGATGATGTGTCGTATCGATTTACTCCTGGAATTTACGGAATATTAGGTGCTAATGGGGCGGGTAAAACAACTTTATTTCGTATTATTTGTGGACTGATGAGAGCAAATTGTGGAAATATACAATATGACCATAAAGATATTGCTCTGCAAGCAGAATATTATCGCTCGATTCTTGGATTCTTACCACAAGATTTTCGATACTATCCTGATTTTACAGGATTAAATTTTATGATGTATATCGCTTCATTGAAAGGCTTAAATGGGAAAATAGCAAAAAAGAGATGTTTAGATTTATTGATTCAGGTTGGCTTAGATGATGTGAAAAATAAAAAAATCAGAAAGTATTCTGGCGGAATGAAACAGAGACTAGGTATCGCTCAAGCAATGATTAATAATCCGGAAATTTTAATATTAGATGAACCTACGGTAGGGCTCGATCCCAAAGAGCGAGTTAAATTTAGAAAACTGATAAGTTCGTTTGCATCAGAAAAAATAGTATTATTGTCTACACATATTGTATCAGATATAGAATATATAGCAGATGAAATCATTATTCTAAAAAAAGGTAGAATTGAAAATACAGGCACAATAAGATATTTGTTGAAAGATATTAACAAGTGTGTATGGGAATGCCTGGTTCCAGAAAAAGAAGTAAATCGAATTGAGCAAGTATATACAGTAAGTAATCGTAAATATGGAGAAGACGGAGTTGTTCTTCGACTTATTTCAAGGGAAAAACCTTTTGCAAATGCGAAACAAGTTGATCCGGTTTTAGAAGATTTGTATTTGTTTTATTTTAGAGAGGGGGAATGAGAGTATGACATCGCTAATTAAGTTTGAACTTGGGAAAATATTGAGAAACCGAACTGTATTTGGTGGGATTGTTGTAGGATGCTTAGTCCTTCTGGGGATTTTTTTTGTTGGGTATCACTATTCACAGCTATCAATGAGTGAAGCGAGTAATAAGAAAAAGGGGTTTGAAAAGAGCCTCGATGTAATAATAGATGAAAAATATTCTGGAGAGTTTACAGATGAAAAAGTTAAAATGATTCTGTCTGATTCTATGAATAATTTCCAAGAGAATGAAGAGCAAAAAGTTGTTAATAAGCCTTTTTATCCATTTTATTGGGAAATGGGAGATACTTTTTTTTCAAAAGATGCCGAAAATGTTTATTCAGAAATGATTGAACAGGTTAATAAAGGCCAAAGATTAACAATAGAAGACGTGGATTTATATTCATTGGACGAGGTTGGATTTAAAAAATTTGATACTCCTTTGACATTAGGAAATTATGTTCCATGGACAGACTTATATCGAGTACTTGGATATATATATGCTCTTTTGTCCATAATTACAATATTGGTATCTTCCATAGTGTTTTCAGATGATAATTCTAAAAATATCAATCAGATTCTGTTAGTTACAAAATATGGAAGAAACAAAATGATATTTGCTAAATTGATTGCGACAAGTATTATTACAGTGAGTTTATTTATTATTTTTCAATTGGTCAACATAGGTGTTTTCTCTACAATGTATGATATGAGCGGATGGAATTCAGACATACAAACAAATTTGTCGTTGGGATTATTTGACTTCCCTTTGCAATATAACCATATTCAAATATACTTTTTAATTCTTGTCATGCAATTAGTTGGTATTGGATTTGTTGAGAGTGTAACATTGTTAATATCAGCTCTTATGCATTCATCTATGTCAGTATTAGCTGTTTCATTAGGGGTATATATATTACCATTATTGCTGGTGCAAATGATAAAAACAGGGGTAGGTAACAAAATTTTGTATTTGTTTCCAATAAATAATTTGAATGTACAAAATATATTAGGTATATACAACAGAAATAGAGACATTCAAATTGATATTTGAAAATATGACGCTAAGAAGTAGCAGCCTTTCAAATGCAAATTTGAATGATCCTGTAGAAAAGGAAAGAATTGGTATCACCGAATTTGCCAAGAGCAGGTTTATTACATGTTTTTGTCAATCGGATCATGAGTTAGTTCCTTTTTGGATGTACTATGGGAAAAAAATTAGAAAAAATAAGATTATGATGCGGTTTAATAATTTTGCATCTAATTTTGAAAATTGTATATATACTGATTATGCGTTAGTAGAGGGTAACAAAAAATGTGCTTTTATCTCAGATGAGTTAGACAATATAATAAATTCCAGTCATAGTTCAAATAGTAGTGATTATGATTTGAGAGGGTTTATTGATGTATTGCTTATGTTTGATATAGAATATGTGCCATGCAAAGATGATACTTTTACTTCTTCATATGTTGGAAATACAAATGTTGATTTTGGAAAAATTGTGAATGCCAGCATTCCACCCATAAGTATAAAAGGATGTGATCCAACGGTACTAGGGAAGAAAAAGTCTAATCCGTGGGAGTATGAAAAGGAAACAAGGATTCTTTGTGCACTTTCAGGAAATCAGAATCCAGGATGGGAGTATATAGATTTACGATTGAAACCAGAAATATTTAGAGGATTAACTATAATATTAAGCCCATGGGATGAGGGAAATTTGCGTAAAGATGTTGAAAATATAATAAATGCAAGTAAGTTACCTGAAGATATAAAGGAGAGTATCATTATTGAAGACAGTGGGTTAAAAGGAAAACTTAATTTTCCAGAAAATGAATAAATAAAAGGCATAGAGCACCCATTAGGTTCTATGCCTTTGCATTTTCCGGCAGCAGCATCCGGTCATCAATATAGTAGTCGCAGGATATCTTGCGGCTGTTGTGTCCGTAGTAATAACATACAGAAAAGGTACAGAATATAGGAAAATATCCCCATAATCTGTCCTTGGTACAAATAATAAAAAATATTGATATGTGTTGGGTGTCTGGTTTTATCTGGAAAAAATCACGCTAATATGTCCAAAATCTTCCACATATTACTCGGTTCTGATTTATAGAAGAAAATAGTATTCTATTATGGATGAAATGGAAGGAGTAATATGTCGAACGATAACGATAAAGACCAGGAATATCAAAAGAATATTATTTCAATGATAGATGCTAATTTACAGAGGGAGCGGATTTCACCGAGCGAAAAAGCATTTGCTTATAAGATGAAATATGATGTACTCAAGCGAAAGGCAGGAAGAAGGAAATGTAGCCAGGTTGACTATTTAACTGGTAAAAAAGCGTGGAAGTCATAAGCGAAGAATGTGGGGACAGTCCAAAGCAGGTACAGAGATATTTGAAACTTACCAAACTGATTCCAGAGCTGCTTGAAAAAGTGGATGATGGAACAATGGGATTTACGATAAAAATCTTAAATCCGGAATCTATTGATCAGGCAGAAAAGATGATGGTCTGCGCAGCAAGGCTGACACAGAGAGGACATCAGATTTCCTGTCTGAGTGATTTTATGGATCTTTATGAAAAGACCTACCAGAGATCTACTGTAGCAAATCTCGTAAAGCTGCCTTATCCGACCATTCAGAAATTTGGAATCAGTAATGTGGTGATCGTTGGAGCATCCAGGCGATTCCTGGCACAGATCACCAGACACCAGAATGAAGTGAAGTATATGTCGGCAAGCCTGCAATATAGCGACTATTCAGGGGTAGAGGATTTTGTCATTCCCTATGATCTGATGGGGACAGGTTCGGAAAAAGAATATTTAAAACAGTGCAGTATGGCAATGAAAAATTACCAGAAGATGATTGCTGCCGGAGTTGATAATGATTCAGCCGGATACTGCGCACCGCAGGGAATGAGAAATATTCTTCTGATCAGTGCAACACCGTATCAGTGGAAGCACATGATTCGACAGAGAACATGCAGGAGAAACACCAGGGAAACCAGATATGTGATGATGAAAATCTGGGAAGAACTTTTGAAGCAGAACGGAGAGCTGTTTTCTGATTGTGGTCCATTCTGTATGAATGGTGGCTGTGAGGAAGGAAAGATGACCTGTGGTAAAAATATTCCGAACATGATGTTACCGACAGATATTATTCGGACGGACTTTCCAAAAGTATGTGATGTGGGATTGGGGGGAAGGAGTGTTAGATGAAGATACGGTTGCTTGATTATGGTGGCAGGTGCCCGGAAAGGGCACATGCGAATGATGCAGGGGCTGATGTATTCAGTCCCAGGGATGCAGTGATCCGACCGGGAGAAATTTGCAAGATACCTTTGGAATTTGGACTTTTGGTTCCTGATGGATATGCGGGTTTTGTATTTCCTAAAAGCGGATTAAGCGCTCAGGGAATTGTGTGTGAATTGCCTCCCATCGATTCCGGTTATACAGGAGAGATTCATGCAATCATCTCCAATATCGGAAACAAGGAATATAAAATCAAGATGGGTGATAAGGTGGGACAGCTTGTGATCATGCCAGTTCTGATACCAGACTTTACTTTTGAAAACTGGAAAGAACGTGGAACGGGAGCTTTCGGTTCGACAGGAAGATAAAGGTGGGGATACATAAAAAGGAGAACCTCTTTGTGGAGATTCTCCTTGACTTTATATGGTAGGCTTTATTGGACTTACAGTAAGTTGCAGACCAAGATGCTGAAAAATATTAAGCAAAGTTCCAAGATTTGGAGTTGTTTTACAGGACTCAATGCGTGCTACAGATGATTGTGGAATACCACACATAGCAGCAAGATCTCTTTGACTGAGTCCTAGAGAAGTGCGCTGTTCAACCATGGCACTCACAATGGCTGAGATATTTTCAACCTCATCCATTTCTTTTATCATTTCAGGATCAACGGTTCTTACATGTTGCTTATAGTCATTCCAGGTTTTCATAATTATTTAGCCTCCTTTCGGGCAAGATAATCGTCGCGTTCAGCCTTTGCTCTATCAAGCTCGCGTTTTGGAGTTTTTTGAGTTTTTTTGCGAAATTAATGTAAAAGCACAAACGTATCATCTTTGAAATAGAAGTATAAAACACGGTTGTTGCCTGGTCGTAACTCCCAGATATCATCATCAAGGTGTTTTGTGATATTTTCGTTAAGCCGTGTACCATTATCTTCGAGAAGCTGGATATACAAACTTATTTGTTTGTATTGGATTCGCGCATCTTTGTTTGTGGCAGCTTTAATTCGAAGGGATTCAAGAAATTCCCAAAGTTCTGATTTGCCATTGGAATCTTCGTAAAATTCAATGTTGTACATTAGTATATGTTCTCCGAATAGAAATATTTATTCTACATATATGATAGCATTGATGCTATCAAAAAGCAAATAAAAAATTGAAGGAAGGAAATAAATTTTGGAAAAGAAAATGAAGTTAGTGATCGCTGAGAAGCCTTCTGTAGCACAGTCTATTGCAAAGGTGATTGGAGCAGATAAAAGAGAGGACGGATACCTGGAAGGAAATGGGTATCTGGTCAGCTGGTGCGTGGGCCATCTGGTAGAACTTGCACCGCCAGAGGCTTATGATGAGAAGTATGAAAAATGGAGATATTCAGATCTGCCGATTCTGCCGTCGGAGTGGAAGTATCAAATTTCAAATACAACCAGAAACCAGTTCGGTATCTTGAAAAAACTGATGGAAAGAGAGGATGTCACAGGATTAGTGGAAGCCACCGATGCGGGACGTGAAGGAGAACTGATCTTTCGTCTTGTATATCATCAGGCAAAATGCAAAAAGCCATACATTATTTCCATCATTTGAAATTCATTCATACGTTTAATAAGTTCCTTAGCTAACATTTCATAAGGAACATACACTCGTAATTCCATAAGCCGCAATTATAGAACCTATTACAAGGATTGCCAATTTCTTTAGTGTTTTTTTATTGTTATTTTTCATTGACTTTTAATAATTCACTCCTCGTATAATTTTCTTTGGGTATAAAGCATACCGTTAGCAACCGCTCTACTCAGATTATTGTGTCTGGTAAACAGGTCATGGCAGATGACTCAAAAAGAGAATCAGTAAGATGGGTAGAAGCATTAGACCGACTTATAGAATGGGGATGGGTTAAAGCTGTAGGCTATAAAGGCGAAATATTTGAATTGACAGGAACTGGCTATAGTAAAGCGGATTGGTTGAAGGATGGAATGAGAATTGATACTTCAAAAGATCCGTTGGGATGCTTGATTATTCCGCTCAGCCTTTAGCAGGAGCTACTTTAGATGACTTGGACCCAAATCAGAGAGTAAGACTTCGGCGAATCATCCAGAATAGATCTGGAGGCGAAAAAACTTTACTTTCTTTACCGGATGAGGAATTGGATATTGCATTGCGTCTTGTTACAAATGTTGCTGGTAACTATGTTCCAACAGTTACAGGTATGCTATTAATTGGTAAGGAGGAACGCATTGCAGAGTTGCTACCAACAGCGAAAGCTGCATTTCAGGTTTTAGAGGGAACAGCTGTCCGTGTAAATGAGGATAGTAATAAACCTCTTCTTGAATTGTTCGAGAACTATGAGACATATGTCAAAGCATGGAATCCGGAAAGAGAGACCGAGTATGGCTTATTTAGAATTCCAATCCCGGAGTTTGACTGGGCTGCTTTTCGAGAAGGTTTGGTAAATGCATTTTGCCATAGGGATTATACTATGCTTGGCTCAGTAAGGGTTTTGATAGATGATGAAGGAATGACTATTAGTAATCCTGGCGGATTTATAGATGGGGTTAATTTAAAAAATCTTCTTACAGTAGAACCACATGGACGTAATCCGGCACTTGCAGATGCAATGAAACGAATTGGCTTAGCTGAGAAAACGGGAAGAGGAATTGATAGAATTTATGAAGGATCTATCATTTTTGGAAGACCATGGCCAGACTATTCTGAGTCCACCAGTAGATCTGTTAAATTATTTATTCAAAGAGCAAAAGCAGATTTACCGTTTGCAAAATTTGTTGCGGATGAGCAAAACAGACAGGGGAAACCGTTATCAATATATGTGTTAATGATTTTGTCGGTTCTTAATAACGAAAGAAGATGTACTGTTGAACGGATTGTTGAGTTGACAAATCTGGGAGAAAATAAGATCAGATCGGCAATCGAGTTTATGATTGAATCTGGATTGGTGGAAGCATCCGGAAAAGGAAAAAATCGCACTTGCATTCTGGGAAAAAAGATTTATCGTGAGAATAAGAAAGCAATACAGTATGTTAGACAAACAGACATAGACAGTATTAGATATCCTGAATTAGTAATGAAGCTGGCAAATACTCAGAACGGAATTATCACAAAGCAAGATGTAATTGAATTGTTGAAAGTATCTCCTTCACAGGCATATACAGTTATAAAAAAACTTCAAGGAGAAGGTCGTTTGAAATTGTTATGTGGGGGAAAATATTCTAAGTACAAAGTTGTTAATTCTTAACTCGTTTTAACTCAAAAAGAAACGAGTTAAAAACGAGTTAGAATTGAATTAAGAATAATGGATGTACTGTAAAAGCAAGAAAAAGCAGATATTGAGCACCGAAATTTCTTAACGGGCACCAATGCAATAATTCAATCCTGGCACCGAACGGAGATAACTACAGCGTGGGATAAGGATTGGGGTGTCAATGAATGTAAATATGGTTAGATCGTACAACTTTATCAATTTTAGATAATATATTATCAGAATGCTTCTATCGAGTGGACATAGTAGATTCTGTTACTTTGCCAGCAACCATGCAAGGATATATGCTTGCTGCTATCGGTGTAAGTCATGGTGGAAAGACTACAAAAATCCATGCTGTTGTGGATGCATTGGGAAATCCCGCCCACTTTCTGCTTACCGGCGGAAACATCTTTGATGCCAGTGTCGCCGTCGATCTGCTTTCGGAAGTGAAAATTTCCGGAAGCAACATTCTGGGTGATAAAGCATACGGAACAAATTCCATTCGCATTTACATCACAGAGCAGAGAGCATCGTATACGATCCCACCCAAAAGTAATGTGATAGAGCCTTGGTTCTGCGATTTCTACACCTATAAGGAACGCCACCTGATTGAGTGTTTCTTCAAGAAACTTAAAGTTTTCCGTAGGGTCGCTACACGCTATGATAAGCTTGCTGTGTCCTTTCTTGTTTTTGTCCATCTTGCTTCCATTTGGATTTTGTTGAAATAGTACAAGAATACTTTGTTTTCAGATAGGCGCTAGAAAGCAAAGCACGATAGAGTGTACGCGGTATGCTTCTGTGCGTAGGATTTTGTGGAACAGTACATTTTCACGCTAAGCAGCAAAATGCGACGGTTTCCATAGCCGCAGCGAAGGAGAAAAGGGAGAGGTGGGTTTCATAACACTCTGTCGTTCTATTTTCCAATCAGTACGTTACAGAGATATCCGTATGCAGAAGTGTTAGATGAACGCTGCAACCAACCATAGAATCCTGGAAGCAGTGTTCTGTCTGGCGCTTATGTCATGGGGATGACCTCAAATTCCTGATTCAGTAAGTCAAAAAAATACAGTGTTCCGGTTCTGACGGGGCGGTCGGTGAGAAACTTTACGCACAGGGAAACCTGCATAGAGGCGCACAGGGCGGGAGTGAAGCTCAGAACGCTCTTATTTTTGAGTGCAGCCCCGTCGGGGTACAGTAAGTCTATCAAATGATCGCCGGGGCAGGAGATTGCGGCCTGGGCGACCCAGCCGTTGACGGCACCGTAGATCAGGGGAATTCCAGCATGTTCACAGGCATTCGCGAGGATTTGCCGTGACTGGATATTGTCCAGACCGTCCAGAACCGCATCACAGTCTGTAAGAAGGGCGGCTGCGTTTTCTTCCGTAAGAAATTCCCCCACGGCATGAACCGCAACATTGGGATTCACACGCCGGACTCTTTCCGCGGCGGTCTGTGCTTTCCCAACGCCCAGCAAGGAAACTTCGGATAACAGCTGACGGTTCAGATTGGAGGGCTCAAATGCATCACCGTCCACCACCCGCAGAGAGCCTATGCCAATGCGGGCAAGCATATCGATGAGATGCCCGCCCAGACCGCCGCAGCCAACCACCAGAACACGTTTGCGCTGAAGCAGCTCGCATTCCGCTTCGCTCAGGGCGGGGACATTGCGCGCATATCTGGGATCCATCGTTCAGCCACCTCCCACCGGGGGAAACAGAGCCACGATGTCCCCGTCCTTCACTTCCGATTCCGGCTTGTGATGAAAACCGTTGATGAGCAGAATAGACACTTCTTCTTGGGGAATGTTCATCCGGTCAAGGATATCTCCAGCACAGGCGATACCCTCCGGCGATAGCAGCGTGACTTTATCCCTGCCTTGGCGCAAAGTTGCAAAAACGCGAACTTCAATCATGAAAATTCTCCTTTGCAAAAGAAATCGGGGAGGGGACTTGCCCCCTCCCCATTAATTATATTGTATCATTTGCCAACACACTCGTCCAGACCCAGTTTCTTCAGGGTTTCATCGGTGGGGAATGCGTTGACCCAGCCACGAGCTTCGTAGTATTCGGGCAGAGTCAGAGGCAGCTTGGAGGTCATACCGGTGGATGGGCCGTTTACAACGGGCTCTTCCAGCAGCCGCTTGGGCAGACGATCGTCCTCAGGCTTCATACCGGCAGCCTTATTGAACATTCTCTCGATGTTGTAGATACGGTCGCCAATCTCCAGAACCTGTTCGATGGTCCAGTTGGTGCCGGTGGCGGCATTCAGCAGGTCGGTGTACTCCTTGGCGCCCATGGCGAAGGAGGTAAACAGACAGTGACCCATGGAGTCGATGACAGCTGTCAGATCCTGGAAGGTCTTGACCCAAGCTGCCTTTTCGTTGGTAACGGTACGATCCAGCTGCTGGGGCAGACCCAGAACTTCGGGAGAGATCATGTAGCCACGGACATGGCAGCCGCCACGGTTAGAGGTGGCGTAGGTAATGCCGATGCCCTGAATGGCACGGGCGTCGTAAGCGGGCATTTCCTGCTTCTTAACGCTCATGGAGTATTCGGGATGGCCATAGTGCTCACACAGGCGGGCGGAGCCGGAGCTCATCAGCCAGTCAAGCTCGGTTTCAGGATTGCCCATACGCTTGGTCCACTCCACCAATGCCCTGGTGGAACCCCATTCCAGAGGTACACCGGCGCACTCTTCCTCCTTGATGTAGCCTCTCTGGTACAGCTCCATGGCAGCGGCGATGGTGCAGGGGACGGAAATAGCATCCAGACCATACTCGTTGCAGAGCATATTGCACTCATCGATGACGTTCAGATCATTGTTGCCGCAGTTGCCGCCATAGGCCCACAGGGGCTCGTATTCAGGACCGCCGACGACCTTGCCATTGACATTGACCACGCGGCCGCAGGCGATGGGGCAGCGATGGCAGGCACCGGGCTTGACCAGGTATTTCTCAGCCAGAGTTTCGCCGGAGATATCGTCACCCTTGTCGTAATAGCTTTCCTGCCAGTTCTTGGTGGGGAAAGCACCGATGTTGTTGACAATGTTCACGAGAACAGCGGTACCCAGTTGCCGCAGGCCGGAACCGGTAACGGGGTTGGCCTTCAGAACATCCATAGCGTTTTTGGCTGCCACCTTCAGGGCATCCAGGTCTGCAATGTTGTCCAGTTTTTTGCGGGTTGCCTTGACCACGATGGCTTTCAGCTTCTTGCTGCCCATGACAGCACCGACACCGGAACGACCGGCGGCACGGTCCTTATCGTTCATAATGGCGGCAAGCAGAACCTTCTTCTCACCGGCGGGGCCGATGTTCAGAACGGAAACGTCAGCACCGTGCTTTGCCTTGAGCTGCTCGTCAATGGCTTCGCTCATGACACCTACATATTCCCGGGCATCCAGCAGCTCAATCTTATCGTCGTCAATGTTGATGTAGGTCCAGTCGGGAGCTTCACCTTCCACAATGATGGCATCCCAACCGGCGTACTTCAGCTTGGCACCCCAGATACCGCCGGAGTTGGAGCAGGCAATCATGCCGGTAAGGGGGGACTTTGTGCAGACCATGTAGCGGCCTGTGGAAGGGGCGGCAGCGCCGGTCATAGGACCGGTGATGTAGATCAGCTTGTTTTCCGGGGACAGGGGATCGACTGTGGCAATGCCCTCGTCATAGAGCATCTTGGTGCCAAGACCACGGCCGCCAATGAACTTGTGGGCAAGTTCCAGATCCAGAGGTTCCACTTTGATCTTGCCGGTGGTCAGATTGATGCGGGCAATTTTTTCGTAGTATGCGTCAGCCATATGCAATACCTCCATAAAAATTTGAAATTGAGCTTACAATTTGTATATATTTATTATAGTGGAAATAACAGGGGTATCAAGAGCGGATGTGCATTTTTGTGTGAAACCGCATGAAACTGTATCATTTTATGCGAAGAGATTTTAGTATTTCGACGAGATGACGTACAAAATGACGTGAAATCGCACAAAATACTTGAAATATTGCGCCAAGCGATTGTGCAATTTGGAAAGATGAAGTATAATCAATAGAAAACGATTGCAAGGAGGAGGCAGTATGGCGCAGAATCAGTCCCTGTCTACCCAGGAGGTTGCAGACATTCTCCATGTCAGCAAGTCCACCATTTACGACCTGATTCGCAAGGGAGAAATCCATTCCTATAAAATCGGGCGAAAGGTTCGTTTTACGCAGGAGGACGTGGATGCCTATATTGCCCGCTCCCGGCATGAGCATTCCACTGCCCCGGTGCAGCGTATCGATACCCACTCCACGTTGCTGACACCTGCTGAGGAAAAGGCGCCGGAGATGATCATCTCCGGGCAGGATGTTGTGCTGGACATTTTGGCAAATTATCTTCATCAGGAGGATATCAACGCCGGTCGTACATATCTATCTAGCTTTGAAGGTCTGCTGGCACTGTATCAGGGAAAGGTGGACGCTGCGGCCTGCCATCTGTATGATGGAAAAGAGTGCAATGCCTCCTTTGTGCGAAGCCTGATGCCCGGGGTGTCCGCAGTGCTGGTGAACCTGTCCTACCGCACCCAGGGCTTTTATGTTCGCAAAAGCAATCCCAAGCACATAACTGGGTGGGAGGATCTGCGCCGGGCTGATATCTCCATCCTCAACCGCCGGGTTGGTTCCTCATCCAGGATCCTGCTGGATACCCAGCTAAAAAAACTGGAAATCCCCTCCGGACAGCTAAAGGGCTACGACAAAATTATGAGTTCTCACCTTACGATGGCATCTGCCGTTGCCGCAGGAGATGCGGATCTTGCCATTGGCACGGAGCGGATAACGCATCAGCTGGAGGGGCTTGACTTCATCCCACTGCTGGAGGAACGATTCGATCTTGTTTTGCAGAAGGAATCGCTGGAAAATCCGGCTGTAGTCAAAATGCTTGCAATCCTGTCCTCACCTGTGTTCCGCAGGGAGGTGACCCACTTCTCCGGCAATGACTACCGGGACCTGGGTAAGATCATTATGGAGGTCTAGTATGCTGTATGTAAAAACGCCAGAAGAAGTTCTTGCGCTGATAGAATCGGAGTTTTCCCCGCTTGAACAGGCAGAATTTGTAGCTCTGTCTGAGGCTGTGGGCAGAGTTCTGGCAGAGGATATTGCGGCGCGGGAATATGTGCCGGATTTTGACCGCTCCACAGTGGATGGCTTTGCGGTTCGCGCCAGTGACACCTTCGGCTGCAGCGATGCCATCCCGGCGATCCTGCCCCTGCAGGCCACGGTGCTGATGGGCGAAGGTGCCGACTATCTGCTGAATGAGGGGAAATGTGTAGCCGTTCCCACCGGCGGCGCAGTGCCCAGGGGTACTGACGGTGTGGTGATGGTGGAATACACGGAGGACTACGGCGACGGCACCATCGGTGTTGCCAAACCTGCGGCGCCGGGCATGAATCTGATTTTCCGGGGGGATGATGTGTATCCCGGAAAGGTGATTCTGCACAAAGGCCGCTCCCTGTCTTCTGCCGACATTGGTGCGCTGGCTGCCATTGGCCGGGTGCAGGTGCCGGTGGTGAAAAAAGTGACCGTGGGCGTCATTTCTACCGGTGACGAGCTGGTTCCTCCGGAGGCGCAGCCCGGCCCCGGACAGGTGCGGGACGTGAACAGTCCCATGCTGGAGGCAATGCTCTCCACATTTGGGTGCCATGTTGTCAACTATGGGATTGTGGTGGATGATGAGGCGCTGCTTTCTCAAAAGGTCAATCAGGCCATTGCGGAATGTGACGCCGTGCTGCTGTCCGGAGGCAGCAGTGTCGGAGTGAAGGATGCCGCCTGCCGCATCATTGAATCCGCAGGCCAGCTTCTGCTTCACGGCATTGCCATTAAGCCCGGAAAACCAACCATTCTGGGAAAAGCCGGGAAAAAGCCCATTGTGGGTCTGCCCGGGCATCCGGTGGCTGCCTACTTTATCACAAAACTTTTTGTACAGCCCCTGCTGGGACGGCTGATGGATCGGGACATGACTGTCTATACCGTTACTGCCAGGGTTACAGAGAGCATCAGTGCCAATCATGGCAGAGCCCAGTATCACTGCTGCCGGCTGACAGGAACAGGCGGCGAGCTTTATGCCCAACCCATTCGGGGAAAATCCGGCCTTATCACCACTCTGGCAGGGACCGACGGTTATTTCTGCATCAGTCGGGATTGTGAAGGCTTACCCCAGGGAGCGGAAATTCAGGTAACGATTACTTCAGGAGTGTAATTTTATGGGATTTGAATATTTGACCAATGTGCCGCTTGCGCAGGCACGGAAGGAATATCTGGAGCGGCTGGTAAGCGGCGGTTTTGGCTCAAAGACAGAAACCATTCCTGTCTTTGAAAGCTGCGGTAGGGTGACGGCAAAGGCAGTCTATGCCCACATCTGCGCCCCGCACTATGCCGCCAGTGCCATGGATGGTGTGGCGGTTTCCGCAAAAGAAACCTTCAGCGCGACGGAAACGACCCCTGTTACTCTAAAGCCGGACCAGTTTCTTGTGCTGGACACCGGCGACCCGATTCCGGAGGACAAAGATGCAGTCATCATGGTGGAGGACATTGTGAAGAATGGAGATGGTTCCATCACCATTCACGCAGCCGCAGCCCCGTGGCAGCATATCCGCCAGATCGGCGAGGATGTATGCGCCGGGGAAATGATTTTGCCCAGCCATATGACCGTTTCCCCAGCTGCCATTGGTGCGATGATTGCCGGCGGTGTGCTGGAAATTGAAGTGATTCGCAAACCTGTGGTGGGCATCATCCCCACAGGGGACGAGATTATCCCGCCCTGTACAGACCCGAAGCCCGGGGATATTCTGGAATTCAATGGCTCCATTTTTTCCGCAATGGTGCGTTCATGGGGCGCAGAGGCGGTGGTCTATCCCATTGTACCGGATAAATTTGACCAGATCAAAGAAATGGTTGCCAAAGCGGCAGACGAGTGCGATATGGTAATTCTCAATGCCGGTTCTTCTGCCGGACGGGAGGATTTCTCGGCTCGGGTCATCCGGGAACTGGGTGAGGTGCTGTACCATGGCATCGCCATCAAGCCCGGCAAGCCTGCCATTCTGGGCTGCCGGGGAGAGAAGGTCATTCTTGGAGTGCCCGGTTATCCGGTGTCTGGCATCATCGTCATTGAGCAGCTGCTGAAGCCCCTGATTGACCACTGGCTGAAAGCACCGGCAGCCACTGACACATATGTGAACGCAACCCTTACCCGGCCTGTTGTCAGCGGTCTGAAATATCAGGAGTTTGTCCGTGTTCGCATGGGCTGCGTAGGCGGCAGGCTGATGGCCAGCCCCCTGAGCCGGGGCAGCGGCGTGGTTTCTTCTTTTATGAAGGCCGATGGCATTCTGGAAGTACCCCAGGGACTGGAGGGCTACGAGGCGGGGGAGGAAGTGAGTGTCCGCCTGCTGAGCCCCTTAGAAAAGCTGCACAATACGCTGGTGATTATCGGCAGCCATGATCCGCTGCTGGACGAGCTGGCAGATATGCTCCATTTGGAGGACTCTGCCTTGTATATCAGCTCCTCCCATGTGGGTTCCAT
The DNA here is from genome assembly GCF_020686965.1 of Hominiventricola filiformis. NCBI lineage: Bacteria > Bacillati > Bacillota > Clostridia > Lachnospirales > Lachnospiraceae > Hominiventricola > Hominiventricola filiformis. The sequence goes on from NZ_JAJEPS010000020.1 coordinate 28,730, forward strand.
GGGCGGTATAATGGCAATCCGCCGTGGTGAGGCGCACATGGCTGGCTGCCACCTGCTGGATACGGCTGACGGCAGCTATAACAAGGCATTTATTCGCAAGTATTTCCCCAAAGGCGGTGTGAAGCTGGTTTCCTGTGTCGGTCGTCAGCAGGGATTGATGGTGGCAAAGGGCAATCCCCTCCAGATCCGGAAATTCGCAGATATTGCAAAGGATGGCGTGCGTTATGTAAATCGCCAGAAGGGATCCGGCACCCGGATCCTTGCGGACTATTTGTGTATGCGGGAGAATGTGGATACTGCTTCTGTCTACGGCTACGATCGGGAAGAACTGACCCACACTTCTGTTGCTGCCCAGATCGCCAGCGGCAGTGCTGATGTCGGTATGGGCATCTACTCCGCGGCAAAGCTCTATGATCTGGACTTTATCCCCATCTGTATTGAGGAGTATGACCTCATTGTCCCTGACCATGCTTGGGATACCCCTATGGTTCAGGCGCTTTTGCACATCCTGAAGAGCGATGCGTTCCGGGAAAAAATCCTGTCCCTCGGCGGCTATACCGTGGATAACCCCGGACAGATTATCCCCCTATGAAAAGCGTAGATGTTGCGGTTATTGGGGGAGGAATTCTGGGCTGCTTTGCGGCCCGGAATCTGATGCGCTGGAATTTGTCTGTCGTGCTGATTGAAAAGGAATTGGATATCTGTACAGGCATTACCCGGGCAAACTCTGCCATCGTCTATGCGGGATATGACAACAAAACCGGTTCCCGGAAGGCGGAATTGACGGTTCGTGGAAATGCCTCTTTTGATGATTTGTGCCGTGAACTGGAAGTTCCCTTTTCCCGCTGCGGCTCCTTGCTGGTGACCTATGACAAGGAGAGCCTGGCCCAGCTCCGGAGAAAATGGGAGCAGGGTATCCGCAATGGCGTGCCGGGTCTGGAGCTTCTGACCGGGGGAGAGGCAGAGGCAATGGAGCCTATGCTGGCACCGGGTGTGGCAGGCGCGCTCTATGCCCCGACCACCGGAACGGTGAACCCCTGGCAATTGGGCATTGCCGCCTTTGAAAACGCTGCTGCCAATGAGATGGAACCCATGCTGGGAACCACTGTGGTGGGAATCCGGAAAACCAAGTTTGGCTATCTGGTGGAAACAGATCGCAGCGAACTGCGCTGCAGGGCTGTCATCAACTGTGCAGGACTTTCCGCAGATCGGATACAGGAGCTGTGCTTTCCCTCCGACACGCATCTTCTGATAGATGGAGCAGAATACCTGGTCCTGGACAAACAGGCGCGGAAGCCGAAGCGGGTCATCTTTCAGCAGGCACAGTCCTGCGGAAAAGGCATCACTGCTATCCCGTGTGTGGAAGGGAATCTGCTGCTCAGCGGGGTACGCAAGCCCGTTGGAGAACCCTTTGCCACAACAAAAGAGGGAATATCGGAGTTGAAGACAAGTGCGGTATCGCTGTTTCCGAATCTGAATATGCAGCAGGTAATCCGCTCATTCGCCGCCGCACGGCCAAATCCTCAGCGGGATGACGGCGAGAGCATTCACGATTTCTCCATTGAGTACCCGGCTCCTGGATTTTTCAGTCTGATCGGAATCAAAACCCCGGGGCTGACCTGTGCCAACGAACTGGGCAGGTACCTTGCGGAGAAAACGGCGGCGTTTCTGGATGCACACCCGAATCCACGCTTCACGCCCCATAGGCAGGCCATTGCCAAAACAAATGACCCCGAAATCATTTGCCTGTGCGAAGGCATCAGCCGCGGAGAGATTCTGGAAGCAATCCGAAGGGGAGCTTCCACGGTGGATGGGGTCAAGCGGAGAGTGGGAAGCGGTATGGGCGTCTGCCAGGGCAGCCGATGCAGCTTTGCCATCGAGCAGATACTCCGGGAGGTCAGGCATGGGGCACTTTGATATCCTGATTATCGGCGGTGGTGCAGCGGGAATTGCTGCAGCCAGAGCCGCTGCGGATGCCGGATGCAAAAGCATTGCGCTGGTGGAGAGAAAACAAAAGCTGGGCGGCATTCTCCTGCAATGCAGCCATCCCGGTTTTGGCGCCGGACTTACCGGAGGGGAATACACCGCTGCGCTTGTGCAGGATTTCCCGGAAACGGTTACTCTGTTTTTTGGGACAACGGTACTTTCGGTAGAACCCAATAAAACGGCGCATCTGTCCGGTGACCGGCAGATCTCGTTTTCTCAGCTGATTCTGGCAACGGGCAGCCGGGAGATTCCACTGGGGGCGCTGCCGATTGCGGGAACCCGTCCAAAGGGTGTCTATACAGCCGGTCAGATGCAGGAGATGATGAACCTCCATGGCTTTGTTCCCCAAGGTCCGGTGGTCATTTTGGGCAGTGGTGACATTGGCCTTATCATGGCATCCCAGATTGCGGCAATGGGGATTTCTGTTACTCTGGTGGAGCAGAAGGAAAACTGCGGCGGCTTGGCGAGAAACCGGCGCTGCCTAAAAGATAATTCTATCCGCCTTATTTGCAGCCAGACCATTGACGCCGTTGAGGGCTCTCCCGCACTCACAGGCTGCTGCCTGTCCGGCGGAGAGAAGATAGCCTGCAGAACGCTTCTGATTGCCGCGGGACTTGTCCCGGAGCGTGGGCTGCTGGCGGAATTGGGAATGCCGTCCTGGCTTCAGATGTGCGGCAACTGCAACACGGTGTACCCCATGGCAGAGGGCGTGACAGCCGACGGAAGAAAAGCGGGCATTGCCGCATTTCAAAAGATACGAGGTAAACTATGATTGATACATTTGGACGCAGCATCACCTATTTGCGTGTTTCTGTGACGGAATTGTGCAATCTTCGCTGCCGGTACTGTATGCCGGAGGATGGTGTCTGCAAGAAAGAGCATGCCGACATGCTCACGGAAGATGAGCTTATTCAGGCCGTGGAAGCAGCCGCGGCTCTGGGCATTACCAAGTTGCGCATTACAGGTGGAGAACCACTTGTTAAAAAGAATATCGTGTCTATCTGCCGCAGAGCATCCAGAGTTCCTGAAATTCGGGAGGTTTGCCTGACAACAAATGGCATCCTGCTCCCGGAGTTGGCAAGGCCCCTCAAGGAGGCGGGGGTCAGCCGGTTAAACCTGAGCCTGGATACCCTGGATCCTCAGAAGTATGCCCACATTACCCGCAGAGGCAGTCTGGATGACTTCTGGAAGGGGTTTCATGCGGCCTTGGATGCTGACTTTCAGAAGATCAAACTCAATGCCGTGCTCATTGGCGGATTTAACGATGATGAGATCCTTCCGCTGGCGGAGCTTACCCGGAAGTATCCTGTGGATGTGCGTTTTATTGAAATGATGCCCATGTGCGACAGCTCCGGCTTTGGCCCGGAAGCGTATATTCCATTTACAAGGGTTTTGGAGGCTCTGCCGGAAGCGGTACCGGCTGCCAAAGATGGCGGTGTTGCCAAACTCTTCCACCTGCCTGGCGCACTGGGCAATATTGGCCTTATCAGCCCGGTGAGCGCCCATTTTTGCGGGGAGTGCAACCGCATCCGACTGACTGCAGACGGAAAAGTGAAGCCCTGTCTGCATTCCAATGCGGAGTATCCCCTGAAAGGGCTGGATTTCGATGGCATGAAAGCACAGCTGGAAGCAGCGATTTTTGGAAAACCCCAATGGCATGGGGATCTGGATGTTGCGCACAAATCGGGCGCCGGTCGGAATATGAATCAAATCGGAGGTTGAGTATGGCAGATTTTACCCATTTTAATGACCAGGGACGGGCCAAAATGGTAGATGTGGGGGGAAAGCCCATTTCTCAGCGCGTGGCCGTTGCGGCAGGCCGGGTGTTGGTGAATGAACACACATTCGCGCTCATTCAAAGCGGCGGCATGAAAAAAGGAGATGTGCTGACCGTTGCCCAGATTGCGGGGGTCATGGGTGCCAAGCGCACACCGGATATCATTCCTATGTGTCACCCCATTTTGATGGATGGCATCAACCTGGAGCTTTCTCTGGATGAACACAGATCCAGCGTAGAAATCAAGGCCACCGTTTCCTGTGACGGAAGAACCGGCGTGGAAATGGAGGCACTTACCGCTGTCAGCACCGCCGCTCTGACAGTGTACGATATGTGCAAAGCGGTGCAAAAGGATATGACGATCACGGACATCCGCCTGCTTTCCAAAACCGGCGGAATCCACGGCGATTACAAACGGGAGGACGAATCATGGCGTATACAGCAGCAGTGATTACCATCAGCGATAAGGGATATCGGGGCGAGCGGGAGGACACCAGCGGCCCCAACCTGGTGAAGATTCTGACGGAGAAGGGGTTCGACGTGACCTATACCGCCATCGTTCCCGATGAGGCGGAGATGATCCAATCGGAGCTTTTGAAGTGTGCAGATGAAAAGAAGATTGCCCTGGTGCTCACCACCGGCGGCACCGGCTTCTCACCCCGGGATATTACCCCGGAAGCCGCTATGGAGGTAATCCAGCGTCTGACTCCCGGTATCCCGGAGGCTATGCGGGCAGAATCCATGAAGATCACACCCAAAGGCTGCCTGAGCCGCAGTGTTGCGGGCATTCGGGCACGCACCCTGATCATTACCCTGCCAGGCAGCCAAAAGGCATCGGCAGAGAATATTCTGGCGGTCATCGACCCGGTGGCCCATGGCCTGGATATGCTCTACAGCGAGGGCAGTGCGGACTGTGCAAAATAAAAGGAAATCCCATTTCCGAGCAGGAAATGGGATTTTTTATACATCGAAAAGGTTACATGAAATTCCGCACATTTTTCCGGATTTCTCGTATCAGTAAAGCTCTATTTCCGTGACACACTCGTTTTTGATGCGACCCACCAGATATTGCAGAGCATCCACCACATGGGGGCGGATATCGCCACCGATGAGCACATACATGATGTCGTCACCAACGCTCAGTTCCCCTTCGTTCAGCCAGACCTTGATGTAGAAAATACCGTCCAACTTATAGGTTTCTGCGATGATGGCATCCACAGCCTCCTGATTGTAGGAAAACTGCATCCCCACAACGGGCCTGGTATCGGCGGCACCCTGGCGTACTTTTGCCTTGGCACTTTCCCGGACAATGCCGTTATGGGTCAGATACATGCCAATCTTAGGGGCGCTTTCGTGGGCCTTGGCCTCTTTCAGCCAGGAATCCATGGAAGGACTTGTTTTCTTGCTCATATTATAAACCTCCAATTCTTATCCGCCTGCGGATAGAAATCGTAATTGAAACTGCCTGTAAATCAGAAGCGCGGAATCATCGGAACCTTCAAAGATGACTCTGGTCTGAGGCAGTGCCAAACCGGCGATCCTGCGGGGGGGAAGGACGGTCACGGTAATCCGGCAATCACGGAACCGGTAACCATCCGCAGTGGCATGAACCTCCCTATGATGAAGGAAAAAGGTTTCTATACGCTCTGGTTCCAAAGCCCACACTTCTTCTTTGAACATGCGATCCCCTCCTGTTTGATCTTATCATACTATGGAGAATAGTGAAAGAACTGTTTTGAATCATTTCATATAATTTCGTATCATTTCGCACAGTCTCTGAAAAGGGTGGCTTGTATTATTTGTCCAAATGTGATATAATATCATAAATTGATTGGTCAGTTTTCGTGAAATTGACTGATTTCCAAAGTTTGCAAAGCGGTGGACGAGCCTCTTTCCAGACGCCATGATCGGGTGCAGCTTTCGGCTGTGCTTTTGGTGTTGCGGAAACTGGCTGGTCTTTTTTATATTTCTTTATATTTAGGAGGTAAGACAATGAAAAAGATTCTGTCCATGCTGCTGGTTTTTGCCATGATGTTTGGTCTTCTTGCTTGCGGCGCAAGCAAGCCTGCTGAGACGCAGGCTTCCACTGAGGCTTCCACTGAGGCTTCCACTGAGGCTCCCACTGAGGCTCCCGCCACAACGGCTGTCCCGACGGAAGCCGCCGCTGAGGTTCCCACCCAGGCCGGTCTTGTGGTGGATACCTGCATTCTGAAGGAAGCCGACGACAAGATGCTCAACACCTACACCGTTATCGCCGTAAATCCCGAGGCGCCTTTTGTGGATGCTGACGGCAACTCTGTCGCTGACGTTGCGGTGAATACCGCCGGTGCGGATGCCCTCATCCAGTGGTTCCTGACCCAGGAAACGTTGGACCTGGCCGCAAACTATGGCTTTAAAGAGTACGGTGAGTCTCTGTTCTACGTCAAGGACGGTGCCCCTGTTTATACAGGTGAGATTGCGCCCGCTACCGAAGAGACAAAGGTCATCCGCCTTTCCACCACCACTTCTGTGAAAGACTCTGGTTTGCTGGGCTATCTGCTGCCCATCTTCGAGAGCACTTATGGCTACACTGTGGAAGTCCAGTCTGCCGGTACCGGCAAGGCAATCTCTGCCGCCAAGTTCGGCAATGCCGACCTGATTCTGGTCCATGCCAAGAGCCAGGAAGAAGCCTTTGTTGAAGAGGGCTTCGCCCGCACTGTAGATGGCTTCGAAGCAGAGCGCATTTCCTTCCTGTATAACTATTTCGTCCTGTGCGGACCTTCTGCGGACCCTGCCGGTGTTAAGGAGGCAGCTTCCGTTCTGGATGCGTTTGCAGCCATTGCGGAGGGCGAGTATCCCTTCATCTCCCGTGGCGACGGTTCCGGCACCCACACCAAGGAGCTGTCCCTGTGGCCTGAGACTCTGGGTATCACGAAGGAGGCAGAGTCCTTCGCTCCCTACACGCAGTGGTACACCTCTGCAAACGCCGGTATGGGCGCATGTCTGGTGATGGCAGAGCAGATGCATGCTTACATCCTGACCGATAAGGCAACCTTCTTGACTTTCGTTGCCAACGATGGCATCATAAACTAAGGAAACTCTGGGTTCATTTTCTGCGGCTGACGCTATATGTACAGTTTTCAAAAACTTGCTTTTTTGAAAAAATCTGCGTAAACTGTATCCCGTGGGGAATTTCCCCACGGGATTTTACAAAAAGAAAGGAGGCTGCACCGTGGGAACGGCCCTTCAAAAGGCGATTTCTCTTATCCTGTCTTCCGATGCAGAACTTCTGAACATTTTGAAAGTCACAGCGCAAATGAGCCTCAAAAGCTCTTTGCTTGCACTGCTGCTGGGTGTTCCGCTGGGAATCTGTCTGGGCAATAGCAAATTCCCCGGGAGAGGGCTTCTGATTATCCTCAACCGAACGCTTATGGGGATGCCCCCTGTGGTATGCGGCCTACTGTTTTACATCCTTTTCTCCGGGGTCGGCCCTCTGCGACACATGAAGCTGCTGTTCACGGTTAAAATCATGATTCTTGCCCAGGTGGCGCTGATCACTCCCATTGTTGTGGGGGCTATGGAGACTTATGTGGCGGGAGTGTCTCCGGCGATTCGGGAAACAGCCAGGGGCTTGGGGCTGGGAAGAGGAAGGACGTTTTTGCTGCTGTGCAATGAGTGCCAGTACTGTATCATCTCTTCCTATCTGCTGGCGTTTTCCAGATCTATTGCAGAGGTCGGGGCAGTGTCCATGGTGGGCGGTGCCATTGCCTGGAAAACGAATGTGATGACCACAGCCATTATGCAGTACACCAATCAGGGAAATTTCTCTCTGGGCATTGCCTTGGGCATGATTCTGCTGGCGGTTTCCCTGCTGGTGAATGTTGTGATATCTCTGCTGCAAAGGAGGCTCAGTCAATGATAATTCCCGCCTTTTCCAAAACCTATGGGCAGAAAAAAGTGCTGGATTTTCCGGGAATGGAATTGCAGCCTGGAAACATATATGCGATTCTCGGAGCAAACGGAAGCGGAAAATCCACATTTTCAAAGATTCTGGCAGATGTCCTTCCGGCAGACCGGAAAATCCGCTTGGAACCAAGCATTGGCTATCTTCCTCAGAAGCCCTATGCCTTTCGTATGTCTGTCAGAAAAAACATCCTGCTGGGCGGCAGGGATATCCAGAAAGCGGAGTCCCTCGCGAAAGCATTGTCTCTGACAGAACTGGAACATAAACGGGCGGATCGTCTCTCCGGCGGTGAGACGGCACGCATGGCGATGGCAAGATTGATGATGGGAACATACGATGTGGTGATTCTCGATGAACCAACGGCAGCCATGGATATGGAAACCACCGCTGCCGCGGAAACTTTGATTCAGTCCTATGTGCGCCAGACCAATTGTATTTTGATTTTGGTCACCCACTCCCTGCAGCAGGCAAGGCGAATCGCTGATGAAGCGATGTTTTTTCAAAAAGGGGAAGTACTGGAGTATGGTCCTGCAGAAAGTCTGCTGTATTCCCCCACACGTGTGGAATTGAAGAGATTCCTGGAGTTCTACGGAAACTGATGACACTTCGAAAACAGCTGTCTTCGTTGCTTTTGTGCTGAAGATGGCTGTTTTGTTCTTTATAATAGTAGCCGCAAGCAGTGTTAACTTGGACAGGCTCACGCAAAAGCCATGACACCCGACCATGAAATCACCGCAAAACAGGCAGAGCTGGATAAACTGTATGATTCCTTCTCTGCAAAGTATGGACTGATCAACTCCAAAGGAAACCGGCTGGCGTTCTCGGATGACAGTTCCTACTATCTGCTGTGCAGTCTGGAAGTCTTGGACGATATCTAACCATATAGGCACCTAAATACGGGTGAAATATTGAGTTTATTTATAACCAATTAGCCTTCAGGCCGATGCTAAGGCAGCCCCGTCAAACACCTGTTATCACTACATGATAAAATCCGATGATATGACTGTTAATAAATTAATAGAACAGTATTTAGATTTAAAAACCAATTTAGCTGTATCAACAAAAGAAAATTATACCCATATATACGAAAAAAATATTAAGGATACCAAATTGGGTAAATCTAAAGTAAAAGACATAAAAAAAATGGATATTCAAGCTTTTTACGCCTATTTATTTACTAAAAGAAATTTTTGCAGAGGAACAATACAATTATATCAAAATATATTATTTCCCGCATTTCAAATGGCTGTAGATAATGACATAATTAGAAAAAATCCTTGTAATGGATGTATGAAAGAATACACCAGAGGATCTATGAGTTCCACAAAATATCCATTATGGATACTTGGTTTGAAAAACTGATGGAGAAATAATCTAGGAAAATAGTTTAAAGTTTACATGTTATGATCATGTATGAAGTTGGAACAAAATAAAGATTGTGCTATACTATTGTTCAAGAAAAAAACTCATTGACATATTTCAATCTATTTAGGAGGATAAACGATCATGTGTACAGCAGCAACTTATAAAACAAAAGATTTTTACTTTGGACGAACCCTCGATTATGAATTCTCTTATGGTGATCAGATAGTAATTACACCACGTAATTATGCGTTTAATTTTCGCCATGTTGGCGATATGAAAAATCATTATGCAATTATTGGAATGGCTCATGTTGCAGAGGATTATCCTTTGTATTATGATGCTATGAATGAAAAAGGAGTGGCAATGGCAGGACTGAATTTTGTCGGAAATGCTGTTTATGCCGCGATTAAGCCAGATGTGGAAAATATTGCACAGTTTGAATTTATTCCGTGGATTTTAAGTCAGTGTTCTTCTTTAGTTGAAGTTCGCGAGCTTCTTGAACGAATTAATATTGTTAATACTCCTTTCAGCGAGCAATTCCCATTAGCACAATTACACTGGATCATTTCTGATGAGAATGAGTCAATTACGGTAGAATCTATGTCAGATGGTTTACATATTTATGACAATCCAGTAGGAGTGCTTACGAATAATCCGCCATTTCCACAGCAGATGTTTCAACTAAATAATTATATGTATTTATCTCCTAAACAGCCCAGAAATACTTTCTGCGAGAATTTGGCTCTTGATGCATATAGTAGAGGTATGGGAGGATTAGGTCTTCCGGGAGATCTCTCATCTTCCTCACGCTTTGTACGTGTAGCTTTTACAAAGGTAAATGCAATTTCAGGTGAATCAGAGGAAGAAAGCGTTAGCCAATTCTTCCACATTCTCGGATCTGTGGATCAGCAACGAGGATGTTGCGAAGTAGCGGATGGAAAATATGAAATCACATTGTATACGTCGTGTTGTAATGTTACAAAAGGTATTTATTATTACAATACTTATGAAAACCATCAGATCAGTGCAGTAGATATGTATGTAGAAAATCTGGATAGTGATAAAATGATTTGTTATCCAGTAATTCAAGGAGAACGAATCAACTATCAAAATAAATAATGTTTTGAAATCAGGGATGAGGTAGAAAGGAAAGTTCCATGACAAAAGATGAAGTAAAAAAACTCAGGATGGACAGTCCGGAATCACTACAGTTTTTAAATAATGCTACAAAATTTTATAATTTAATGATGATGTATCGTTGTGCTATTCGGGAGATACAAACTAAACTTGAGGTTTTGGATGATGAATTTTCAGCTGAGAACAATCGAAATCCTATTTCTTTTATAAAAACGAGAATTAAGAAGCCCAATAGTATTTACGATAAACTGCAGAAGATGGGATATGAATTTACAACAGAAAATATACAGACATATCTCAATGATGTAGCAGGCGTTCGAATAGTTTGTGCGTTTATTGACGATATTTATATGATATCAGATTTGATTACCCAACAGGATGATATTAAAGTTATTGAAATAAAAGATTATATAAAAAATCCAAAATCGAATGGTTATCGAAGCTATCATATGATTGTTGAAATACCAGTATTTTTTGCTAAGGGTAAAACACCTATGCGTGTAGAATTACAGATTCGAACCAATGGTATGGATTTCTGGGCAACATTGGAACATCAACTTCGCTATAAAAAAGGAATTGAGGAAATGCCTGGCTATAATGAGATAAGTGAAGAATTACTTCATTCTGCAAGAGCTATCATTGAAGCAGATAATGAAATGCAGAGAATAAAAGACAAAATTGGTATGTTCCACGAAATTTAGGGAGAAAACTGAGCAAGTAGGAAGGTGGAATATATATGAAACAAGATACTTTAGAGGGCAAAGCAAAAACAAAAAATGGGGTAAAACGGCTGTGTTTTTCCATAATCTGCATTCTTCTGGAAGTGATTTTTATTATTACTATCGTAACACGCTTGAATGAATATGCAGAAATCATAAATTTATTTACCAGAATTTTAAGTGGAATCTTAGTTTTGAGATTGTATGCGTCAGATAAGACATCTTCTATGAAAATGCCTTGGGTCATTTTAATTCTGATTTTCCCAATTATGGGTGTAGGCCTGTATTTATTGATTGGCTTGAATGGTGGCACGCATAAAATGCGTGAGCGATATGCAGAAATTGATAGCAAATTGTTACCAATGCTTCCGGACAGTCAGGAGTGTTTGAGCAAAATAAAAGAAACAATTCCGAAAGCAGGAAATATAGCAAGTTACATAAAAAGAAATTCGCAGTATCCAATCTATCAGAATACGGATATTGTGTATTTTGATGAAGCAGTGAAAGGATTAGAGGCACAGCTTAAGGATTTGGCGAAAGCACAGAAGTTTATCTTTATGGAATATCATGCGATAGAAGACGCTGAAGCATGGCATAAGATTCAAGATGTTCTGGAAGAGCGAGTAAAAGCAGGTGTGGAAGTTAGAGTATTCTACGATGATATGGGTTCTATAGGCTTTATTAACACAGATTTTGTGAAAAAGATGGAGGCAATAGGAATTCATTGCCGTGTATTCAATCCGTTTATGCCAGGTTTAAATCTGTTTTTGAACAATCGTGATCATAGAAAAATAACAGTTATTGATGGAAAAGTCGGATTTACAGGTGGATATAATCTAGCAAACGAATATTTTAATTACACACACCCGTATGGACAGTGGAAAGATACAGGTATTCGTTTAGAAGGAGATGCTGTTCAGTCGCTTACGGTGACATTTTTGGAAATGTGGAATGCAGTAAGTGATAAGGCTGCTAATGATTCTGATTTTAGTAAATACCTTTTCCACTATGATTATGCGGCACAGCAAACTGGGTTTGTTCAACCTTATGCAGACAGCCCTATGGATAATGAACAAGTAGGAGAAGAAGTTTATATCAGTATGATAAATAAAGCTGAAAAATATTGTTGGTTTATGACTCCATATCTAATCATAACAGATGAAATGACGCATGCGTTATGTCTGGCTGCTAAGAGAGGGGTAGACGTAAGAATTATCACACCTGGTATCCCTGATAAAAAATTCATTTATAATATAACTCGTTCTTTTTATCATGGATTAGTTAAACATGGTGTTCGTGTTTATGAGTGGACTCCTGGTTTCTGTCATGCAAAAATGAGTGTGGCAGATGACTGTATGGCAACTTGTGGAACAATTAATCTGGATTATCGAAGTTTATATCACCATTTTGAAAACGGCTGTTTTATGGCAGATTGTCAGGCAGTTGTGGAAATAAAAAATGATCTGATAAGAACGATGGGAGAATGTCGTGATGTGACAGACCAATATCAAACCGGACGAAGTGCATATTTGCGACTGGGACAATTATTTATGAGATTATTTGCTGGATTGCTATAAGAATCTGATGAAACGACCTTTCAAAAAACAGTTGATTTAGAAGTTAACTGTTTTTGAAAGGCCGTTTTTGCTATATCTAACAGTCTGTTGTACAAAGAAGATTTTGCATGGATAGTGATTAATACAACGGAGTAAGAAAAGCTCCTTCATATATTAGAATAAAAATATGACTGTTTCTTTAAAAAGAAGCCGGTCATATTTTTTTATGAAAAATAAATTTTGTTGAGGTTAAATTGAGATTGACTTTGTATTGTATAAGTATGAAATAAAAAGGAATCAGGTGATGTACAATGAAAAAGCATAAAATATGTAAAATCCTTCTTGTTATACTGGCAATTTTTTTATGTGTGGCTTTTTATGAATTGCTCGGAATCTGCGTTGCATATAAAAAACAGCCGGAAGTGTCCAATACAACCAAAAAAGAAACAAAAAATGGGTCATGGAACGAATGCAGTGAAAATACAGAACGGGCAGTAATCATAGAAAAGAATCCAGAAGCGCTTTTACAAAGAGTGCGTCTGATCAAGAATGCAAAAAAGGAAATTATTCTTTCTACTTTTGCATTTCAATCCGATGAAAGTGGAAAATTGATTTTAGGAGCACTGCATGATGCGGCAGACAGAGGTGTACATATTCGTCTGTTAGTAGATGGAATGGAGAGCTGGATTGATATGGAAGGAAATCCGTATTTCTATGGATTATCATCCCATGAGAATGTTGAAATTAAACTGTATAATAAGGCCAATCCGTTGAAACCGTGGAAAATGATGGGTAGAATGCATGATAAATATTTGATTGCAGATGGAAAGAGATATATTCTTGGGGGAAGAAATACATACAATTATTTCCTGGGTGATTTTCCGGGACATAAGAACTATGACAGAGACGTGTTAGTGGTTTGCGATGAACCTGAGAAAGAAAATTCAGTTAACCAGTTGTCAGAGTATTTTGAAACCATATGGAATCAGGAAGACAGTGGTTATTTTCATAACAATAAAAAACTGGCAAATAGAAAATCTGTAAAGAACGCAGTTTTAGAGCTGCAGAACAGCTATCAGAAATATTTTGAAGAGAATAAGGAAAGAATCTGCGAGACCGATTATACGGACGAAACTTTTGAGACAGAAAAGATTACATTAGTGTCAAATCCTATTCACACAGGTTCCAAAGAACCAGTAGTGTGGTATCAGTTGGGAGAATTGATGAAAAATGCAAAAAATCGTGTGAAGATCCACACGCCATATATTATCTGTAATGATATGATGTATAATACATGGGAGGAGATTGCAGAGAACGTTTCAGATTTTTCTATCATGACAAATTCAGTTGCGAATAATGGGAATCCATTTGGGGCTGCCGATTATGCGAAAAACAGAAATAGAATCTTAAGTACAGGAATTAATATCTGGGAATATGAAGGTGGTTATTCATACCACGGAAAAAGTATTCTGATTGACGATGATCTGTCTGTAATCGGTTCCTTTAATATGGACATGAGAAGTGCATATCTGGATACGGAACTGATGCTTGTAATTCGCAGTAAAGATATTAATAAACAGTTGGAAGAGGGCATGATGGAATATGAAAAAGTGTCCCGCCAGATATTAGAAGGCGGAACTTATAATGATCCATATCATGTAGAGCCAATCGAATTAACAAAGAAACGTCAGAGAAAAATATTTTTGGTACAGCATCTGCTTGGATGGGCAAGGTATCTGTTTTAATAAGGAGGAAGGAAAACGTGTTTCAAATATTAATTGTAGAAGATGATAAAGAATTAAGCCAGCTATTCCAAAAAGTGCTTGAGAAGAATGGATATCAGGTCAAAAGTGCATCGGATGGAGCACTGGCATTAGAAATATTGGATAAAGAGTATATTGATCTGATCATTTCCGATATTATGATGCCGGTTATGGATGGTTATGAACTGGTGTCGGAACTCCGTTCAGCAGGATATCAGATACCGGTACTTATGATCACTGCGAAAGGTTCCTTTGATGATATGCGCCAGGGATTTCTTTCGGGAAGTGACGATTATATGGTAAAACCGGTAAATGTGAATGAAATGGTTTTAAGAGTCGGAGCACTGCTTCGCCGTGCACAGATACTGAATGAACACAAAATTGTGATCGGTTCAACAGAGTTTGATTATGATGCAATGACGGTTACAACTGATAAGGAAAGTCTTGTTTTGCCTAAAAAAGAATTCCTACTTTTATATAAGCTTGCAGCTTCGCCAGGCAGAATATTTACAAAACAACAGTTGATGGATGAAGTATGGGGATACGAGACGGAGGCAGACCCACATACGATAGAGGTACATATAGGAAGAATCAGGGAGCGTTTGAAAGATAACCCTGATTTTGAAATCGTAACAATGCGTGGAATTGGATACAAGGTGGTGAAAAAATAATGGAACAAAAGAAAGAAAAAGGATTGCGGATCCGATCCTGTCTGACTGGTGCAATCTGGCTGGCACTTGTATTTTCAACAGTCATATCTGCGTTATTATTTGCTTTTTTGAATCATTTTTTTAATCTGCCTGGTAGCATACCTGCGCTTGGCTGGCTTTTGATTTTTAATACATTGATTGCAGGGCTGATTACTTCCTTTATCAATGCAAGGTTGCTGGAACCAATTACCAGACTCAGTAAAGCAATGAAGGAAGTTTCGCAGGGGGATTTTGAACAGCACTTGGAAACGAATAGCCGTATCGCAGAAGTTGGAGAATCTTACCAGAGTTTTAATGTGATGACAAAAGAGCTTCGTGCAACAGAAGTACTGCAGATGGATTTTGTCTCTAATGTTTCTCATGAGTTTAAGACCCCGATCAATGCCATTGAAGGGTATACAATGCTTCTTCAGGGAGAAGAACTGTCTCAGGAGCAAGAGGAATATGTAGAAAAAATCCTGTTTAATACCCAAAGGCTTTCCGGATTGGTTGGAAATATTTTGCTGTTATCCAAGTTAGAGAATCAGAACATACCAATGAAAAAAACAGAATATCGCTTGGATGAACAGATCCGTCAGGCATTTCTTTCCCTGGAGACAAAATGGACAGAAAAAGAAATTGGTTTCCAGGTAGAGCTGGAGGAAGTTAAATATACTGGGAATGAAGGACTTTTTATGCACATATGGATGAATCTTTTAGATAATGCGATTAAGTTCAGTCCTGCAAAGGGGACAATTATGATGTTTCTGAAGCAGGAAAAGGATTCTGTAATGTTTATTCTGGAAGATGAAGGACCGGGAATAGAGGATGATGTGAAAACCAGAATATTTGATAAATTTTATCAGGCAGACGGTTCTCACAAAGCAGAAGGAAATGGTCTCGGCCTTGCACTTGTGAAACGGATCGTAGATAGTGCTGGCGGGACAATCAAGGCAGAAAACCGGGAATATGGTGGATGCAGATTTGTTGTAGAGCTTCCAATACAGAAAGATGAGGCCATATAAGTTTAAGAAAAACAGATAGAGGAGGAATTACATGACATTTTATCAGGAATTGCAGTTAAATCAGGCAGGTTCTAAAAATCTGTTGAAAAAGAGTGAAACAGTGAAAGAAAAATCATATCATATACTGGTATATTTGGTAAAGATAGCTGTTACAATGGCATTTTGTTTTTTATTTGTTACTATTTTCAGTATCTTATTTGGAAATGAGAATAGTATTGTGGGTGTAGTAGTTTTATTATGCCTTATGGTATTTCGGAATGCGGATCTGGGGATCCACACCGGACAATCTACGATGCTTTTGGCTTTGTTCTTTGTAATTATGACTGTATGTCCGCATTTAGCAAACCAGCTTTCACCGGTACTTGGAATGCTGTTAAACATTGCTGCACTGGCAGTGCTGATTCTGTTCGGATGTCATAACCCATTCATGTTTAACCAATCCACATTGGTTCTTGGTTATCTGTTATTGTATGGATATGATGTAACAGGAAAAAGTTATCAGATGCGATTAACCGGGATGGCATTAGGTGCAGCACTTACCTGCTTCGTATTTTATCGAAATCATAAAAACAGAACGTATAAAAGAAATTTGAATGATTTAGTACAGGAATTTGATATATCTTCTTCCAGAACAAAGTGGCAGTTATGTCAGATCATATGCGTACCGGCAGTACTCTGCATTGCGGAACTCTGCAATATGCCACGGGCAATGTGGGCTGGAATTGCGGCAATGTCAGCAATCTTACCATTTATGGAGGACATGCAATACAGAGTCCGCAAAAGGATTGTCGGAAATATTGCAGGTGTAATATGCTTTACAGTACTATATTTTCTGCTTCCGTCATCCATCTATACATACATAGGAATCCTTGGCGGAATTGGTGTAGGACTTTCTGCAAAATATGGCTGGCAGGCAGTATTTAACACATTTGGTGCTTTGGCCATTGCTACAGAGAGTTATGGACTAAAAGGAGCAGTTGGTCTTAGAGTGATTCAGAATGTTTTTGGCGTTGTATTTGCATTAATATTTTGTTCTATGTTTTATTGGCTTATGTCGAAAAAAAGGAAACAGTGGTAACCGTGGCTGCAAAATAACGTGGGTTAGAAAGAAAAAAGGTTAATCCGGAGATGGCAGCTTTGCTGACGAGTCTGGCAAAGAGTATAAAGATGTAAGGGAAAATGGAGTCTGTGAAACTTTTTCTGTAAAATAATCTAGGCAAGGTCCTTCTATGATAAAATAATTATCATTAGGAGGGCCTTTTATTATGG
>NZ_JAJEPS010000021.1:0-45468 GCF_020686965.1 Hominiventricola filiformis
CGGTCTGGCTGCGCCGGTATCCACTATGGTGGGAATTATTCTGAATGTGGGATTTTTTACATGGATATCCAACCGAAAGCATTGGCCACGGAGCTGATCAGTATGATAGCTGCGAAGATGGGGCAGAGATACTGGATCATAAATTTGGACACGCGCTCGATTCCGTTGCGTACACCTGCATAAATAATACCTAAGGTAATAAAGGTAAATACAAGTGAACACACACTTTTTTTGGCGTAGTATAGAGGAAAGAAAAAAGCAATTTGAGATGGAAAAATGTTGTTATTTACATAACTGTATATTATAATGCAAATATGCAATAAATCTAGCTAATTCACATCTCATTCTCGGAGCTCCAATCGAGCAAGATTCCCGATAATGACACAATTGAATGCAGAACAGATACGGGAAGAAGCTTCGTTCGGAGAAAGAGAAATCGTGGTAGAATAAGAAAAAGTGAAATTGTAGAAGGTGGGCCTATGAGATATATACAGTATCTGACAGAAGTGATTCTGGCATGGATCCAGATGAAAGAGGGAAAAAATCTTCCTGAAAAATACCATCACCTGTTTGAAACAGAATTGTCGGAGGAAGGTGAGATCAGGGAAGTGTACCAGAACTTGCTAGCCGAAGAGAGTGAAGAAGCTGAAAAATACAGGAGACTGATCGAACTTTGTGGAAATACAGAGATCAGCAGAAAATTGTTGGACTGTTGTATTGCAGGACTTCTGTATCCGGAATTTTACCAGTTTGCAAAAGAGCAGTGGAATGGAATCACACTGGATGTGATGGAATCGTTGTGTGATGAGGAAGTTACTTATAAAGAAATGAAACAGGTCTGGGAATGTGCCGGGCGTATTTTGCAGTGTGAGAAAAATCATGGATTATTTTTGAGGCATGTTTTCTGGGCAGATACAAGAATCCTGGACTATTTTCTGGATCCGGATGTTATTGATGAAAAATTAACCCGTGTGGGAACTGAACTTTACACAGGAGAGGAAGATCCTGGAGAAATCTACGTAAATGAGGCGGTTGAGCAAGAACTTTCAGATATCTTGAGAAAGGAGAACGGGGACTGTGTCCAGATCGCAGGAAATACAGGATGCGGAAAGAAGTTTCTCCTGAAAAAAGCATGCCATGCAACAGGACAGAAAATGATTCTGGCGGATATCCGGCAGATTCAGCAGTGTAAAGATGGCCTGTTATATCCACAGTTACTGATTCGGGAAGGCATGCTCCTTGATTGTGGAATCTGTCTTTATCATATCAGTCAGGAAGCACTGGAACAGGTACTGACGCATTTCCTGAGACCGATGCTTGCTCAGAATATTCGTGTATTTTTGTGTACAGATATGGAAGCAGAAGTGATTCCGCGGATTCACAGCCATGTAGAGTATGTGCTGGTGCCTGCGTATGGAAGACCAGAAAGAATTGCACTCTGGAAGGGATTTACGGAAGAACATGGAATTCGAAAGCAGGTAGACTGCATTACAGCAGGCTCGAAGTTTAAACTTTCCGCCGAAGAAATCCGCAAAGCGGTAGAGCGTATCGTGGTAACCTCTGCTGCATTGACCATCGGTGAGAGCGAGATCGGCCGAATCTGTGAAGAAGTTCTTCTGAAGCCATCCTGCGGCAGCATCAAAAGAATCCCGGTTCAGTATACCTTTGATGACTTGAAACTTTGGCCGGAGCAAAAAAGGATTCTCAACAATATCTGTGCGCACGTATGGCACCGGCATAAAGTGTATGATGAATGGAATCTGGAAAGCAGATATTCCTATGGAAAAAATGTATCCGCACTGTTTTATGGCCCGCCCGGAACCGGTAAAACCATGGCAGTTCACGTAATTGCCAATATGCTGAATCTGCCGCTTTACCGGATTGATCTGTCCCAGGTAGTCGACAAATACATTGGTGAAACGGAGAAACGGCTGGAAGAAATTTTTAATGCGGCAGAGAAGAACAATACGGTGCTGTTCTTTGATGAAGCTGATGCGATCTTCGGAAAAAGAAGTGATGTGCACGAGGCAAAGGATAAATATGCCAATACGGAAGTGTCCTATATTCTGCAGCGAATCGAGCAGTATGATGGCATCGTGATTCTGGCGACCAACTATCGGAAAAATATTGATGAGGCATTCATGAGGCGTATTCGATATGTGGTGGAATTTTCACTCCCGGATGCACGCTTGAGAAAAGAACTCTGGAAATCCAGTTTTTCCGATGAGATTCCGACAGAATATCTGGATTATGATTATCTGGCGGAACAGTTTGAAATCTCCGGTGGGTCGATTAAAAATATCGTTCTGAATGCCGCCTTCCTGGCAGCAGCGAGAAATGAGCCGGTATCCATGCTGGATGTGCTGTACAGTATCAAAAATGAAAATGCGAAAACAGGAAAAGTCATGCTCAGCAAAGATTTCGGATTATATGGAGATATGATGGAAGAAGAAGCTGGAAAATGAGTCGTTGCGGAAGAACAGTCACCTGCCCAAAGAGTAATGAAAACTAACAGAAGAAAAAGGAGTTGCTGCAAAATAGGTGAGGGATCAACAGCTCCTTTTTTGAAGTTTAAATTGCCGGATATTTTTTGGAAATATTTTCCGATTCGTCCACTTGCGAATCTTATAGTAAAAGTCTTGAAACGTAAGTTCCGCCTATTTTCTTATTAAACATTCCGGTAACGGTCGTATTTTTAAATTCTTCCAGTGTCTCTGCATTCCATTCCTGATTTTGAAGAAAGAAATGACTTCCGCTTTCCTCTTTTTCTTTTTTGATAGCTGTCTGTACCTGTGCAAGACGTTTCCAGGCATTCTCAATGGCGGATGGATCCAACAGATCGCCAAGCAGAAAGAAGAGCTGTTCCTTGTTCACGGCCAGAATCCGATCTGCCATAGCTGCATCCATATGTGGAATATGAAAAGTTCCATCATCATTAAAGATACTGATTCCGTTTTGCCCGATGATGTTATTTAACTGGAAAGCATCACCAAAGGAAAAATCATTATCTATTCCGGTCGCACCAGTCAACATTCCGGTAGACTCGTCTTCCTGAATAAAATAATTGTTCGTATGCCTGTCAATCTGACCTGTAATATAATCCAGTACCTGAAGATTTGTCAGCTGACGTTGTAAATTACCGGTTATTTTCTGAGAAATATCACCGGAATCAGAGGATGCGGTTTTATTTTTATAACGTTCAGCAATGGCAGCGGCAGCTTTTCCTTCTGCTTTCTGCATCAGATTTCCAACTCTTCCGGTGGCTTTTCCAGGTTCCACCATTTCGACGGTTTCTGATCGGGCAATTACATCTCCGGCACCAAGAAGATCGGCCATACGGCTGGTAGCTACATTTCTATTAGTAAGATTAATGCTCTCTCCATCTTGCAAATTTACGTTTAAAAGACCTTTTGTTCGAATATTGTAGGAAGTGATATCATAAGAATCTGCAAGTGCACATAAGGATTTTACATAAGAAGAAAATTCTGGAACAGTCAACATTTCATCCATATTTTTTAAGATGTCTGCCAGTGATTGAATGGATGTATTTGTCAGATCCCAGGAAGAAGTACAACTTAACATTTTTTCCTTTGCCTTTTCATAAAGGCTATCAGAAATAGGAGACAGCTTGAGGGCTCGTTCCATAAGTTTGAAAATAAGAACTTCTTTATCCTCATAATATGTAAATATTTCAGCATCTTTAAAAAAGCCGGAAGTATCCGTGTTCTCCAGATCACCTTCTTTCAGTACCGTCAGACGACTGGCTAAACCACCGACATGACTGTGTTCGGAATCCGCTTTTTTCATATAAAACTTTTTGCGACGTGCGATTTCCACAGCCTGCCATACATTGGAAGCCTGTTCCGAAGCAGGAAGAGTCTGATACTGTCCCCAGTAAGTAGTCAGTGTTAATTGGTCTTCCATGGCCTGCGCTTTTATTTTCTCGACAATATCCTGCCGAGCTTTACCGCGGTCAGAGAAAGCATAGCGATTTAGATAACGGTCGCACTTGGAGACCAGATTTTGATAACTGTTTGTTACCTGACGTGCCACTTCCTTTGTGGATTCATAATCATTTTTCTTCAAAGGAGAAGCCAGTAAACTTAACACGCGAACCATACTGTCAGAAACTTCATTATACTTATCTGAATTCTTTTTAAAAAGTCCGCTGCCTCCTTTTTTAGAAGCCGACAATTCATCGTATAAATCGCGCATAGGGACATTGACAGTAGAGATTCTTTGTGGCTCTTCCTGTTCAAACAGTGGATTCTCCTGCCATACAGGGTCAGCGGCAGTCTTGTCTTCTTTTTTCTTCCGTGAAAAAATTCCCATGGAAAAACCTCCTTTCGGCTCTCAGAATTTACTGATTCTATTATATAGAAGAAAAAGGAAGAAGGCACTACCCGTTCGTATAGTGTGGAAATGTAAAATCTGTTGTGGTCTGAGCCGCTTATTTTCAAGTAGATTTGGAAATAAGCGGCTCTTTGTTTATCGGATAAATGTGCGAGAATAAAAGATTTTAAGGAGCTTTTACCACAAAAAAAGATATCCAGAAACGGATGGATTCCACCGATTATCTGGTCAATTCCGCATTCACTCAGGAATGCACCGGGTTGATTTCCCGTGGATTGCAAAGTGATGAGAACATTTCCCTGGTATTTTATTTAAAATAAGTTGCTTTTTAAATAACTATATGTTACTATCTAAATATACAATTTATCTAAATAATGCAAAAGCATTTTCGGAGCTCTGATCGAGCAAAATTCCCGATAATGACACAATTTAATATAGAGCAGATACGGGAAGAAGTAGCTTTCAGAGAAAAAGAATTTGTGATAAAATTATAAAAAGGAAAGTTTCTCTTTTGATATCTGTTTTGTAGGATTTGAAAGGAGAAGCTATATGAAAACAAAAGCGAAAGATAATTTTTTAATGTCCCCGAAAGTGGATTATTGCTTTAAAGAATTATTGGCGTACTCGGAGATCAGAAAAGGATTTATTGCAGCAATTTTAAATAAAGATCCGGAAGAAATTGCAGAGACTACATTGATGCCAACGATTCTCAGCAAAGATACAGAAGATGGTAAGTATGGTATTCTGGATGTTCGGGTACGGATGAAAAATGGTTCACAGATGGATTTGGAAATGCAGGTGGCACCATTTGAATTCTGGAATAATCGGGTTATTTTTTATTTAAGTAAAATGTATGCGGAACAGGTTAAAGAGGGGGATAAATATAAAAATTTAAAACCATGTATTCAGGTCAGTATTTTGAATTTTAACCTGTTTCATGAAGACCGGACGTGCTTTCGTGAAATTGCATTCTGTGATCTGACAACGAAGCAAAAGTATACGGATTTACTGGAGATCTATGTATTAGAATTAAAGAAACTTCCACCGGAGCAAAAAGAGGAACCGCTGATTATCAAATGGATGCGGTTTCTGGCTGCAGAGAGTAGAGAGGATTTTGAAAAAATGGCAGGAGAAGATAATTATATTAACGAAGCCTATGAGGTTTTGCAAAAGCTTAGTGCAGATGAACGGAAACGTCTGGAATATGAAGCGAGACAGAAGGCAATTCGTGATTACGATTCACAGATGAGCAGTTCAAGAGAAGAAGGCATTCGGATTGGAGAAGATAGGCTTAATCATTTATATGAAAAATTGATGAGAGATCATCGGTCAGACGATTTAGTGAAAGCAATTTCTGATAAAGTGTACCGAGAGAAATTGTATCAGGAATATGGACTGTAAAAAATGAAATTTTTTGTAGTAAATATCTGTCATTTCCCGTTTTATAAGTAAAAGAAAAGGGAAAGGCAGGTAATTCATATGAAGAAGAAATTATCAGCAGCAATGATGTTTATGGCGGCCATTGCACTTTTAAACGGCTGCGGTCAGAAGAGTGACGAGCAGAAATCAGATGTCCAAGTACAGACGCAGGAAGAACAGGTAGTATCGGATAATGAAGCCGTGACACTGCCGGAACTTTCGGAGAACCGGCCGATGGCATATCCGCCTTGTGTGATGATTGATGGAATCGTGTACCAGGATACGGGGTATGTAAGTTCCATGCTGGGATGTGGTGTCATGGATGGCGAGATTACATCAGAGGTGGATGGAACTCAGCTTCCTGCAGAAAATGATCAGTCGAATTTTGGAACAGGTTATGCATATCAGAGAGGCACAGAAAATTATGTGATTGTGATGATGGATGGAGAACCGGAGATTTTTCAAAATATAGAAATGGAGAGAGATGGCTCCATACCGCCGGAGGTACTTCATTTCAATGGGGAAGTAAAAGAGATCGGGGATGGAAATCTGTTGGTAACTTATCTTTCTACGGCAGACGGTTTTATGGAGCTGTCAGATGGAGACTATGTGATGTCCACGGACAATCTTCTGGATGAGGTACAGAAAGGCGATGTGGTGACCATCTGGTTTGGTGGGATCATTTTGGAAACTGCACCCGCGCAGCTGACAAATGTATACCGGATTGAAAAAGCAGAATAAAGAGTGAAAAGCACAGTGTCATCAAAAGATGCGCTGTGCTTTTCTTAATGGAAAAACTGTGGTACAATTCAGAAAAGTTACAGTGGATAAATTAACCGCAAAAAGGAGACTTGCATAATGGAATTACAGAAGGGAAGACCTGCGGATACCGCAGGCAGACTGGAAAAAGAAATTCGTACGTATGATTTACTGGATCGTCTGGGTGTGGAGTATGAGAGAATAGATCATGAGCCGGCTATGACCATGGAAGACTGTAAGGAAGTTGACCAGTTACTGGAGGCAGTGATCTGCAAAAATCTGTTTCTGTGCAACCGCCAGAAGACGGCCTTTTATCTCTTGATGATTCCGGATACGAAAGTATTTCATACCAAAGATCTGTCCGCACAGATTGGGTCCGCGAGACTTTCTTTTGCAAAACCAGAGTATATGGAAGAATTCCTGGATATCACACCCGGCTCGGTCAGTGTTATGGGGTTAATGAATGATAAGGAGCACCGGGTACAGCTCCTGATTGATGAGGATGTACTAGATGGCGAGTATATCGGCTGTCATCCCTGCATTAACACTTCCAGTATCCGGTTTAAGGTGAAAGATTTGATAGAAAAAGTAATCCCGGCAATGGGACATGATTTCGTGAAGGTGAAATTGTAAAAAATAGGGGTGGAAAAAGTGACTTGGGTCTCGGCTAAACAAACAGGAAAAAAGTTCCTGTCATACTAGCTTAAATTTGATAATTTCGATGAAATTGTAACTGAAAGAGAGCTGGGGGAAAATTAGTTCCTGCGAAAATGAAAAACGTGGATGCGGTAGAGATGGAGATGTAATATAGACCCAGCCAACAGAGATAAAAATATAATGCTCCAGTCAGGGAAATTGTTCTCCGGTTGTCCCGGCGGGAAGCTGACACTTTCTGAAAATCCTCCTTGACATCGTTGGTCGGTTATTGTAGACTTGAATTAAGAAACAGGTCTACAATAACCGACTTTTTCTTTCGGAGGATATATTTATGGAAGAGTTCAGATTATGCAACAGTGATTACCGCTTCATGATGCTGGTATGGGAGCATGCACCGATTGGATCTGGAGAACTGGTGAAGCTGTGTGCGGAAAAGCTTGGTTGGAAAAAATCCACTACGTATACGGAGATCAAGCGGCTCTGTGAAAAGGGAGTGCTGCAAAATGAGCATGCGGTAGTGACGCCGCTGGTGACACAGGAGGAAGTGCAGGCGAAGGAGTCAGATGAGTTTGTGGAGCGGACTTTTTCAGGATCGCTGCCCGGATTTTTAACTGCATTTCTGGGAAATAAGAAATTATCAGGGAAAGAAGCAGAGGAACTGAAAAAGCTGATTGATGAATATCGGGAGGATTGAGTATGCATCTGGAGCAGGTTTTTACACAGATCCTGAAAATGAGCATGACAGCGGGCTGGTGTATTCTGGCAGTACTGGTACTGCATCTGATTTTTCATAAGGCTCCGAAAAAATATCTGTATGCTCTGTGGCTGGTGGTGGCTTTCCGGCTGCTCTGTCCGGTTTCTATTAGCACACCGGTGGGAATTTTCCAGGGTGAGCAGACAACTGTGGGGCAGACGGTAAGTGAGCAGACGAGTGTTGAGCAGGCAGCAGTTCTGCGGTCAGACAATCCATCAGAAGTACAGCCGATGGAGAATTTACAACAAATTTCCATCGTAGGTGAGGAACAGCAGGAAACGCCTGCTCGGCCAATCATCCATGTGGCAGGAGAGAAAAGAGTACTTCGGCTGGCATCCCGCATCTGGGTCATCGGTATGGCAGCTCTGGCAGGTTACTACGTATTCAGCCTTTGGCGTATTCGCCGGAAACTGAAGAAGGCTGTGCTGGCAGAGGAACAGAATCACCATCCTGACTGGGGGAAGATTCCGATCTATGAGTGTGACAGTCTCCCGTCTCCATTTGCTATGGGGATGCTCCATCCGAAGATTTATCTTCCATATGGAATGAAACCAGAAAACAGGGAGATGGTACTTCTTCATGAGCAGTATCATATCCGGCGGAAGGATCAGCTTGTAAAAGCCATGGCGTGTCTCTTGCTGGCTGTCTACTGGTTTCATCCACTGGTGTGGACAGCATGGGCAGTGATGTGCCGGGATATGGAGATGAGCTGTGATGAAAAAGTACTGGAACTCATTGGAAAAGCGCGCAAAAAAGAATACAGTATGGCCCTTTTGCAGTTTGCATCGGAGAAACCCATACAGTCTCTTTCCATGCCTCTGGGATTTGGAGAACCGAATGTAAAGAGCAGAATCCAGCATGTGCTGAAATATAAAAAGGCAGCAGTTGGAACCGGAGTGGCAGCCGTGATTCTGATTGTGGCAGTATTTCTCCTGCTGGGAAGTAACCGCAGCAATCCATCTGGAAATAATACAGGGACAAATGATGGTCAGACAAAGAGCAGAAGCAGCACGGTAACAGTAGATACCGAAACACAGGCAGCAGAACTTCTCTACGAAGCACGAAATCCTTACGTGGGAGATGCTTCTGCCAATGGAAAACTTCTGGGAGCTATTGCAAAGGCAAGGCCTGATTCGGTATTTGCGAGTCTCTCTTATAAGACGGAGCTGCAGACATCGGAGGAACCCTATGAATTTCATTTCTTATTAGAAACAGATGAAGTGGATGAGACAGTACTTGATGAGGATCTGTCCGTCACTTCGGTACTGATGCTGGCACTGACAGACAATCTCGGAGAAGTGCAGTGGTACGGTACGGATGAGCAGATCATTTCCTACGTGGATATAGACCGGGCACAGAGTTTGCTTGGTATTGACAATCTGAAAGCTTACGCAGAATCACCGGAAAAAGTGCGGGAGCTTCTGAAACTTGTGGAACAGATGGATATGGAAAATACCACAGAAGAAGAGGCGCAGACGATAAATACAGCAGAACACCGCGCCGGTTTTCAGAATGCATCCCTTCACTGGTATTTTCCGGAAAGCTACAAAGACAGTATGCAGAGTTGCTATACGGAAGCAGAGGCAGAAGCCCATGCACAGAAAGCTTTGGAGGAACTTTATGATCTGACAGGATATCTGGTAAAGGAGTGCTATTATTTCTCCCATGATGATGGAACCGTGGACTTTGCCATGTCATCGGAGGATCTGGAACATGGCCGTATCTTCTTAAGCCGGTGCTTCGCTGATGTGCCGGGAGCGGAAAATTCTATTCAGACCATGAATCTGGCATCAGACCTGATATGGTCACCCACTGTCAGTGCGGCTGAACTTGCCAGACAGGTGGAAATGCCGGGAGTGGTGTTAGATTTTCCAGATGACGAGAGTGCAGCCATTTGGTATGTAACCCATTCCGGACAATATAATGGACAGCCGGTGAAGAAGGTATATCAGAATTATTCGGCAGATCCTTCCATCTGGACGGTGGTAACTGCCAACGGTGAGACCTATGAAATCTCATTGGATGCAGACTGGAACAGTTTCTCCAATCTGGCAGGCCCGTATCCGGATGAAAATATTCAGCATTAAAGGAAAGACTGTTGTTTTCAAGGATGGATTTCTCTATAATGAAAATTAACGGAGGTGCGATATGGCGCTCGAAAATAAATTAGGTATTACTGATTCAGCGGAACTTGCCCGTGAGGAAGAGAAAATCAGTAAGAAAAAGGCACTGTGGTTATTTGAAAGCGGAACGCTTGACAGTCTGAAGGCGGGAACTTTTGCGGCATTACAGGAGATTCATAAGTGTCTGTTTGAAGAATTGTATGATTTTGCAGGAAAAATACGTACGGTAAATCTGGCGAAAGGCAATTTTCGATTTGCTCCGGTGATGTATCTGGAGGCGGCGCTTGGCAATATTGAGAAAATGCCTCAGTCCACGTATGATGAAATCATCGAAAAATATGTGGAAATGAATGTGGCTCATCCATTTCGGGAAGGAAATGGACGCAGTACCCGTATTTGGCTGGATCATATTTTGAAAATGGAAATCGGTAAAGTAGTGGACTGGAGTAAGGTAGACAAAGAAGATTATCTTCTTGCCATGGAACGAAGTCCCATCAAAGATGTGGAGATCAAAGTGCTTCTGAAGGAGGCACTGACGGACGAGGTAGACAGTCGTGAGGTCTATATGAAAGGAATTGACCATAGTTACTATTACGAAGGATATACCACTTACAAAATTGAAGAATTATAAGAATAAGAAAGTGCCCATCTGTGAAAAGGAACGTCCGCAGTCCCGTTTCACAGATGGGTACTTTTGTGATTGTTTTATGTAAAATCACATTTTACAAACATTTCACGCAATCACGATAATGGATTTTACATTTCTCCTTTATGATCTTACCTGTACTTAAGGAACAGGTACAGAATAAAAACATCATTTCATTCGTATGAAGGAGAGAAAATCTATTATGAAAAAGACAATCGTAGCAATGATGATTATGGCAATGACAGCAGCTTCCGTAGCAGGATGTGGAAGCAGCTCCAATGATACCGCAGCAGCGGAGAACACCACAGACGCAGCAGCTGATACCACAGCAGAGGCAGCAGACGACACCGCAGCAGCAGGTTCCATGAGCGGAGCAATCACCGTACTTTCCCGTGAGGATGGATCAGGTACCAGAGGTGCATTCATCGAGCTGTTCGGTATTGAGCAGAAAGACGCAGATGGTAATAAAGTAGATAACACCATCGACAGTGCAGAGATCACTAACAGTACTTCTGTTATGATGACAACGGTAGCAGGAAACAAAAACGCAATCGGATATGTATCTTTAGGATCACTTGATGAGAATCAGGTAAAAGCAGTTCTGATCGACGGAGCACAGGCAACTGCAGAGAATGTAAAAGATGGTACATACAAAGTATCCCGTCCGTTTAACATCGCAACCAAAGGCGAACCGACTGGTCTTGCAAAAGACTTCATCGATTACATCTTAAGCGAAGAGGGCCAGGCAGTTGTAGAAGAGAACGGATATGTAAGCGAAGGAAACACCGGTGCATTTGAAGGAACAGGAGCCGAAGGCAAGATCACCGTTGGCGGTTCTTCTTCCGTTACTCCGGTTATGGAAAAACTGAAAGAGGCTTATGCAGCAGTAAACCCGAATGCAACCATCGAGGTACAGCAGAGTGATTCTACTACCGGTATGACTTCCACGATCGACGGAACCTATGACATCGGAATGGCATCCAGAGAGCTGAAAGATGAGGAAGCAGCAGAACTGACTGGACAGGTAATCGCACTTGATGGTATCGCAGTCATTGTAAACAAAGAGAACACCATTGATGAGCTGACTTCTGAAGATGTACTGAATATCTACACCGGAGCAACCACTGACTGGTCTGAGATTGCGCAGTAAGGTCATTCAGACTGACACGAACGACAAGGAGGGTGAAAACATCAGGTTTCACCCTTTTGTTTTGAAATTGGAGAGAACGTCTATATGAAAGACATAAAAGAAATCATCATGCACATTGTTTTTCTGGTTGCTGCATGTGTATCGATCCTGGCGGTTGCATTGATCTGTATTTTCCTGTTTGCAAATGGACTGCCTGCAATTGCGAAAATCGGACCAACCGCATTTCTGACAGGAATGAAATGGAAACCCATGAATGAAATCTTCGGTATTTTTCCGATGATTGTGGGAAGTATTTACGTAACTGCAGGTGCAATTATCGTAGGTGTGCCGATTGGAATTTTGTGTGCAGTTTTTATGGCAAGATTTTGCCCCAGGAAACTTTATCCGGTTCTGAAGCCGGCCATTGAACTGATGGCAGGAATTCCGTCTATTGTCTATGGCTTTTTCGGACTGGTAGTGATTGTGCCGATTATCCAGCATCTGACCGGAACCAGTGGAAAAGGAGTACTGACAGCATCCATTCTGCTTGGAATTATGATTCTTCCGACGATTATCGGAGTATCTGAAAGTGCGATCCGGGCAGTGCCGGAAAGTTATTACGAAGGTGCTCTGGCATTGGGAGATACCCATGAGAGAAGTGTTTTCTGTGCGGTACTTCCGGCAGCAAAATCCGGAATTATGGCAGGTGTGATTCTGGGAGTCGGACGTGCCATAGGAGAAACGATGGCAGTTATCATGGTAGCAGGTAACCAGCCGGTGATTCCGGGAAGCCTTCTGGCAGGTGTCCGTACTATGACAGCGAACATTGTATTGGAGATGGGATATGCAGCAGGTCTTCACAGGGAAGCATTGATTGCGACCGGAGTAGTACTGTTTGTCTTTATCCTTATCATTAATCTGCTGTTCTCACTGATCAAGAAGGGAGAAAGCAAGTAACAATGGATAAGAAGAAAAAAGAAGTAAATTATACAAAAGTTCAGAAACTGAAAGCGAGTGTTTTAAGAACGATCGTCTGGTTATCCGCAGGAATTACCACAGCAATTCTCCTTGCCCTGATCGGATATATTCTGATCAAAGGTATCCCGTGCCTGAAGCCAAGCTTGTTTGCATGGGAATACAATACGGATAACGTATCTATGATGCCGGCCATCATTAATACGATTGTTATGACATTGGTAACGTTGCTTTTTGCTGTGCCGGTTGGTGTATTCTCTGCTATTTATCTGGTGGAATATGCCAAAAGAGGAAATAAACTGGTAAAAGTTGTCCGTATGACTACAGAAACACTGTCAGGTATTCCATCTATCGTCTACGGTCTGTTCGGCTATCTGATGTTTGGTGTGGCATTCCATTGGGGCTATTCCATGTTAAGTGGTGCCCTGACCCTGGCGATTATGGTGCTGCCGTCCATTATGAGAACGACAGAGGAAGCACTGAAGTCTGTACCGGATTCTTACAGGGAAGGAAGTTTTGGTCTGGGTGCAGGTAAGTTAAGAACCGTGTTTGTAGTTATTCTGCCGAGTGCGATTCCGGGAATTCTGGCCGGAGTTATCCTTGCGATCGGACGTATCACCGGCGAGACTGCGGCGCTGATCTATACGGCAGGAACAGTACCTGGTATCCCGACGACAAAATTAAGTGGAATTCCGATTTTTGACATGATGGCGTCAGGACGTACCCTGGCAATTCATATGTATGCCTTGCTAAATGAAGGACTTTATACGGAGCAGGCTTATGCAACAGCGGTTGTCCTTTTGGTTATGGTACTGTTAATCAATGCCCTTTCTGCATTTGTAGCGAAGAAGTTTACGAGGAGCTAAAAGAATTATGGGAAAATTCAACATATCAAAGCTGGATCTCTACTATGATGATTTCCATGCATTAAAAAATATTAATCTTGATATTCCAGAGAAAGAGATCACTGCTTTTATCGGACCATCCGGATGCGGAAAATCTACATTGTTAAAATCTCTGAACCGGATGAATGATCTGGTAGAAGGATGTAAAATTACCGGTGAGGTAACACTGGATGGTGTGGACATTTATAAAAATATGGATGTAACACTCCTTAGAAAAAGAGTCGGTATGGTATTCCAGAAACCAAATCCGTTTCCGATGAGCATTTACGATAACATCGCCTATGGACCAAGAACCCATGGAATCCGCAATAAAGCCCATTTGGATGACATCGTGGAAAAATCCCTTCGTGATGCAGCTATCTGGGATGAGGTGAAGGACCGTCTGAAGAAGAGTGCACTTGGCATGTCCGGCGGACAGCAGCAGCGTCTCTGCATTGCCCGTGCCTTGGCAGTACAGCCGGAAGTGCTTCTGATGGATGAGCCGACATCTGCTCTGGACCCGATTTCCACATCTAAAGTGGAAGATCTGGCACTGGAACTGAAAAAAGATTATACCATTATTATGGTTACCCACAACATGCAGCAGGCAGCCCGTATCTCTGACAACACGGCATTCTTCCTGCTGGGAGAAGTCGTAGAATTTGATAATACGGAAAAACTGTTCGCTATGCCAAAGGATAAGAGAACAGAGGATTATATTACAGGAAGGTTTGGTTGATGTTATGAGAGACAAATTTCAGCAGCAGCTGCAGCAGTTAAATGAAGACCTGATCGAGATGGGAGCACTTTGTAAAGAAGCAGTGGCAGATGCCATGACAGCACTTCTTCATTCAGATAAACAGGCCAGACAGAAAGCATTTTTAACAGAGTATGAAATTGATAATAAAGAGCGGGAAATTGAAAATCTTTGCATGAAGCTTCTCCTGCAGCAGCAGCCAGTAGCAAGAGACCTGAGAAATATCTCCGCGGCACTGAAGATGATTTCAGATATGGAACGGATTGGAGATCAGGCTTCCGACATTGCAGATATTACAAAGTTTTTGGAAAACAGTGAACTGACCCAGCATGTACATATTCAGCAGATGGCGGAATCTGCCATGAGCATGCTCACAGAAAGTATTGATGCATTCGTCAGAAAAGATCTTCTGCTGGCCAGAAAAGTGATGAAAGAAGACAATACGGTGGATGATCTGTTTAATCAGATTAAGACAGAAGTAATTCAGGAAATTGCCCAGAATCCGAATGAAGGTGAGCTGTGCGTTGATATGATGATGGTTGCAAAATATTTTGAACGTATTGCTGATCATGTGGTAAATATTGCAGAATGGGTAGAATATTCCGTGACAGGAGAACATAAAGAACATGATTGATGACAGTGCCTGTTATCAAAACAGGGAATTATCGTGGCTGAAATTTAACGAAAGAGTATTGGAAGAGGCAGAAGACAGTAGAAATCCGTTATGCGAGCGACTGAGTTTTCTCTCTATCTTTCAAAGCAACCTGGATGAATTTTTTATGGTCCGGATTGGCTCTCTTCACGATATGATGCTTCTGAAGAAAGAAGAACGGGAAAATAAAACCAACATGACGGCCAAGGAACAGATCGCAGCTCTGCTGAAGAGGATTCAGGAACTGACTGCCAGAAAAGATCAGATTTACCGTGAACTGATGGGACAGATCAGTGAACAGGGAGTAGAATTGATCTGCTTTTCGGAATTGACAGAAGATGAATCAAAATATCTGGAACGGTATTTTGTAAGTGAGATTCAGCCACTTCTGTCAACAATCATTGTAGGAAAAAAACAGCCATTTCCATTTTTGAAAAATAAAGATATCTATGCAGTGGCAGTTCTGGAAACCCGGAGTGAGAAAGAGAGAATCGCCATTATTCCCTGCAACAGCGGAGTGTTTGAACGTCTGATTGCAATTCCATCAAGACCAGGTTCTTTTATGCTGGCGGAGGAACTGATTTTGCATTTTCTGCCTAAAGTATTCCGGAAATATAAGATTGTAGCAAAATCATTGATCCGTATTACAAGAAATGCAGATATTGATGCAGACAGTATTTATGATGAAGACTTGAATTACCGGGATCATATGGCAGAAGTAGTGAAGCTTCGCAAAAAACTCTGTCCGGTCCGCATGGAAATGACCCGGGAGCTGGATGAGACGATTCTGAAGCGTTTTTGCGAAGTGTTAGGTCTGAAAGAACAGCAGGTATTCCGAATGGAATCCCCTATGGATCTTTCCTTCCTGTTCCGGATTCAGGATGAACTCCGCACAAAGCCGGAGTTATTTTACCAGAGACGTATCCCACAGAACAGTCCTATGATCGACCGTGCGCAGCCGGTGATTCCGCAGATCCTGGAAAAAGATATTCTGCTTTCTTATCCCTACGAGAGTATAAAACCATTCTTAAATATGCTTCATGAAGCTGCCTGGGATCCGAAAGTAGTGTCCATTAAGATGACACTTTACCGTCTGGCAAAAGACAGTAAAGTAGTAGAAGCGCTGGTGGAGGCTGCGGAGAATGGCAAGCAGGTGGATGTACTGGTAGAACTGAAGGCCCGTTTTGATGAGGAAAATAATATCGAATGGTCCAGACGTCTGGAAGATGCAGGCTGTCATGTGATCTATGGTCTGGATGGATTAAAAGTTCATTCCAAGCTCTGTCTCATTACCAGACGGGAAGAAGGAAAGATCGAGTACATTACCCAGATCGGTACCGGAAATTATAACGAGAAAACGGCGCGGCTTTATACAGATCTTTCACTGATGACTGCAGATCCTGAGATCGGACAGGATGCGATGACGGTATTTCAGGCATTGGCCATGGGCGAGACAGTGGATCATGTGAATACGCTTATGGTAGCACCGAAATGTCTGCAGAATAAAGTTCTGGAGCTGATGGATCGGGAGATTGCAGAGGCAATAGAAGACCGGGATGCGTATATCGGTATTAAGATCAATTCCCTGACCGATAAGAAGATCATTGATAAATTGATCGAAGCGTCAAAAGCAGGCGTCCGCATTGAGATGGTGATTCGTGGGATTAACTGTATTCAGAGTGGTATTGCGGGAAAAACCGATCATATCCGTGTAGTCAGTATTGTAGGCCGTTATCTGGAACATTCGAGAATTTATTTCTTCGGAACCGGTGAGCGGGAACAGGTATCTATTGCATCTGCAGATTTTATGACCAGAAATACTCTTCGCCGGGTAGAAGTGGCAGTTCCGATCAAAGATGAGGCATTACGTGACCGGTTGAGAGCGATGTTCCGTATTATGCTGGAAGACAACGTAAAAGCCAGAGTACAGCTGGCAGACGGCAGTTACCGGCATGTATCCAGACCTGATGGGGAAGAGCCACTGAATTCACAGGAATATTTCTTTGAAAAAGCCTATGAGGCAGCTGGAAATCTGAATAAATAATAGTAGAGAATGTCATTGGTGATTTTCAATGGACAAATTTTATTAATATTTGTATAATTAAAGCAACACTTTTCATTTGGTATGTGTCTGATGAAAGGTGTTGTTTATGTTTTAAAATACTTAAAATTACCAAAGGATGTTGTAGCTGTGAGTTATAAAGAAATTTCAAGAAGTGATAAAGAAAATGTAGAATTATCATGTGTTCCTTTTTGTATTGAGCGTAGAGAGATAATCAATCCAGATCCCATTCATATTCATAGTTTTCATCAGCTTACGATTATTACCAGAGGAAGTGCAATATTAGAGGTAAATAATTTTTCATGTAGAGTCAGCGCGAGAAATGTATTTGTGATCGGTAGTTATGCACCGCATTGCTTGAAAGAACCAGAAAATTTGGAAATTATACATATATTATTTCAGTTGGAAGATTTGATGAAATATACACAGAGTTTACATAATAGTGAAGGCTTTCGTTCTCTTTTTATGTTTCAAGTATCTACTTTTTTGAATAATCGCCCAAGTAATATTTTGAGACTGGGATATCATAATATTCAGAAAGTTATGCAACTGGCAGATGAATTGATTCAAGAAGCAAATGATGCAGAGCCTGGTAAAGAGATTGTGATCCAGTCTTATTTTATGATTTTGGTTACCTATCTATCTCGCTATTTTGATTTGGAAGATGAACTGGAACGTGATACGTATGAGTTTTACTGTCTAATCGAACATATTAAGAAGAATCTTACGGAGAATTATTCTTTGCAGGAGCTTACGAAACTGACAACATTAAGTGAAAAACAGATTAGAAAATATTTTACACAAAAATATCATTGTTCACCGATACAGTATTTGAATCATCTAAGACTCGAAAGGGCAAAATATTATTTAATCACTACCGATCAAAATATTTCAGAAATTGCAGCAGCGTGTGGATTTGATGATAGTAATTATTTTTCTAGAAAATTTAAACAGGAATATGGAGTTTCCCCCAGAGAATTTAAACGTCATATGTAATGTTTAAAAATATTTGCTTTTGATAAGTTTATAATATTTTTATGTTCGTATCATAATTATAATTTAAAATAAAACTGAATATAAGATTGTAATCCCCTCAAATTTGCTTGTTTTAAAGGATTTGGGGGGATTTTTGATTGTAAATAGTAATCTTGCAAAAAACGAAAAAAATATGTAGCAAAAAGGAAAAATTGAGAAAGGTTATGCTAGAGTCTGAAAGGAATGTGCTAAAAAAGGATATAGAAGTGCGGATAGCGGATGAGTAATTTAAGGATTATTTTGTGTAAAAATGATAAAATTTAGAAAAATAAACAAAGATATTTATGAATTGTGAAAAAATAATAAAGATGAGAAACAATAGCATTGACATTATGCACAAAAATAGGGGGCTAGAAGGGGGTGGATAACAGCTGATAAGTAGTGCGTAATTGTCCTGGTGATTGCTATCAACAATATATAAAAGAAAAGAAAGGGAAAAATATAATGAAGAAATTTATTGTAGTTTTATTATCGGTCAGTATGATGACTATGTGTTTGTTTGGATGTGGTGCAAAAGAAGAATCTGCTGCAACACCTGAAGCGAGTGAAGAGTCTGCTGCAACATCAGCAGATGAAAAAGACTCTGTTGAAACCATGAAAATTACAGTGTCGATTGCATCTTTTGACAATACATTTGCATCCTTTACTATGTCACGTATGAAACTTTTTAATGAAGAGCATCCAGAATTAGAAATTACTTATCTTGATGCAGCAAATGATGCTGCCACGCAGGTTACGCAAATTGAACAGGCAGTTATTAATGGAACACAGGCTGTTATCTGCCTGGCGGTAGATGCAAAACAGACACAGCCAATTATTTCTGCATGTCATGATGCTAATGTTCCGCTGATTGCTTTCAATCGTGTGTTTGAAGGCTGCGATACTTTTGTTGGTGCAAATAATGCAGATGCAGGTCGACTGGTAGCAGAACGTGTCGGAGAACTTTTGAATGGCTCTGGTAAAATTGCCTTAGTACAGGGAATAATGGGACAGGCCAATACATATGAACGTACGGATGCTATTACTGCGACTCTGAAAGAAAAATATCCGGATATCGAAATTGTTCTGGATGGTGCAGCTGATTGGAAACGTGATAAAGCACTCGAGCTGGTTGAGACTTGGTTACAGTCTGGAACGGAATTTGATGCAATTATTGCTTTAAATGATGACGCTGGATTAGGCTGTCAGCAGGCTCTGGCAGCTGATGGAAAAGAATCCATTCCTGTTATTAGTATCAATGGTGACCCATCTGGTATCAATGGCGTAAATGATGGAATTCTTGATTCTACGGCTTTCCAGGCTCCGTTTACTCAGGCGGATGCTGCTCTTGAGATTGCTATGGATTATATCCAGGGAGGAACGCCTACAGACGTATTTAAAGTAGATTATGAATTAATTACAAAAGATAATGTGGCAGATTATATGCAATTTACTTCTCTTGAAAAATAATCAGTAAAATATAATATTGAAATTGTGTAGCAGCAGGCTGCTGCCTGCTGCTATTTGAATATTGTACACCCATTATAGGAGGAATAACGCATGAATAGCGAATATATCCTTGAGATGAATCATATAACAAAAACATTTTCTGGTGTAACTGTTTTACATGATGTAACTTTTCAGGTTCGCAGAGGCATTGTTATGGGACTTATGGGAGAAAATGGTGCAGGTAAATCGACTTTGATGAAGATTCTACAGGGCGTATATACTCCTACTGAAGGAAATATTATGTTTGATGGACAGCAGCTGGAAGTTAGCAATATAAATCAAGCATTGCTGAAAGGAATTTCCATGATTCATCAGGAGATGAGTCCGATTCCGGATATGACAGTTGCTGAAAATATTTACATTGGACGTGAACCAAAGACAAAACTAGGATTTGTAGATGAGAAAAAATTGAAAGAAATGACCAGTGAACTCTTGGAAGACCTGGAATTAAATTTTAGTGCAGATACAAAAATGAGAGATCTTACCATTGCAAATATGCAGATGGTAGAAATTGCAAAAGCGATTTCATTTAATTCAAAATTGATTATTATGGATGAACCAACTTCGGCTATTACGGAAAGAGAAGTAGCAAATTTGTTTCGTATAATACGTCGATTGAAGGAAAACGGTACAACCATTATTTATATTAGCCATAAAATGGATGAGATTCTTGAAATCACAGATGAAATTACGGTATTAAGAGACGGGTATAAGACGGGGCATGATTTGTCAAAAAATTTAACGCAGGATGAGTTGATTCAAATGATGGTAGGACGAAGCCTGGACAGTATGTTCCCAAAGACTTTTGCACCAATTGGCGAGGTGATACTAAAAGTAGAAAACCTGACGTTTAAAAAATATTTTCATAATATAAGTTTTGAAGTACACAGAGGTGAGATTGTAGGGTTTGCCGGTCTGGTTGGAGCTGGAAGAAGTGAGGTTCTGGAAACTCTCTATGGACTAAGACATGCGGAAAGTGGAAGAGTTTATATTAAAGGAACAGAAGTATATATTAAGAATCCGCAGGATGCAATCAACCATGGAATTGGATTATTGACAGAAGACCGTAAGGCTTCGGGATGTTTTCTTCCTCTTGGTGTGAAAGAAAATATCATTATGCCTACCGTTAAACAGTTCAAAAAAACGATTTTCGTAGATGACAAACGAATCGAAGAAGAAGCTGAAAAACAGAAAAAGAATTTGGGGATTAAAGCAACATCTTTAGAGCAGCATATTGTATACCTTTCTGGTGGAAATCAACAGAAGGCTCTGGTTGCCAGATGGCTGGTCAATAATCCGGATGTTTTGATTGTTGATGAACCTACTCGTGGTATTGATGTAAATGCAAAAGCAGAAATCCACAAAAAGCTTTGCGAACTTGCAAATCAAGGAAAAGCAATCATTATGGTGTCTTCGGAGATGCCAGAGGTCATCGGCATGAGTGATAGAATTTATATTATGCATGAAGGTGAGATGACTGGCGAATTAACGAGAAATGAGTTTAGCCAGGAACTTATCGTAAAAATGGCATCTTTGAGCAAGGCACAACTAAATGAAGGCAGATAAGCAGGTGCAGGAGGAACAAAATGGAAAAGAATAATACAATGAGTAAAAAGTTTAATAGATTTTTTAATGAGTATAGTATTATCATTATTTTTGCTGTGATGGTTGCTATTCTGGCAGTTTTGAAACCGCAGTTTATTGCTGCTAGTAATATCATTAGTATGATTCGTCAAGTTTCTCTGATTGGAATCTTGGCAATGGGTATGATGCTTGTTATTATAAACGGCGGCGTAGATTTGTCGGCAGGTGCACAGATCGCATTGGTCTCGGTTGTGTGCTCGTTATTTGCGCAGGAAACACAGAACAATTTGTTATTGGCAATTATACTGTCAATTGCGATGGGCCTGTTTTGTGGATTAGTGAACGGAATTTTGATCACAGGACCTAAGATCCCACCGTTCATTGCTACTCTTGGTATGACAAATATTGCAAAAGGAATGGCACTTTTGTTTTGCGATGGACAGCCTATTCAAGTGGAAAATAAAGTGATTCTTTGGCTTGGAAGTTATCGTATTGGTTCAGGTGATTGGGCAATGCCGGTTTTGATCCTGATTTTCCTTGGATGTGCATTGATTAATCATATTGTTCTTCGAAAAACACATTTTGGGAAAAAAGTGTACGCATTGGGAGGAAATGAACAGGCAGCACGTGTCTGCGGTGTTAGTGTAGAAAAGACTCGTATTTGTGTTTATCTTTTACTTAGCCTTTATGCGGCAATTGCCGGTATTCTGATTTCTGGACGTGTTGGAGCTGGTGCAACTAGTAATGGTATAGAATATCATCTGGATGCGATTGCTTCTTGCGTTATCGGCGGCGTCAGTATGAAGGGCGGTGTCGGAAATGTGCTAGGTGTTGTAGTTGGTGTATTAATCATGGGAGCACTACAGAATGGTTTGAATATTATGGGAGTGTCTCCTTATTGGCAGCAAATTTGTAAGGGATTAATTATTATTGTTGCAGTTGTTGCTGATACTATGAAGAAAGGATCTGATAAATAATGAAAGCATTAGTTATGCGTGGAGCCGGACAGTTCGGAATAGAGGAAGTACCGATGCCGATCTGTGGAGATGATGAAGTTTTGGTGCGTGTAAAATCAGTTGCAATATGCGGATCTGATCCAGTACTATTGGCTGGAGGAAGTATGAAAGACGGCCTTCCAAGGAGTCTTCCTCATATTCCTGGGCACGAAGGTGCAGGCGTTATTGAGCAAATAGGAAAAAACGTTCGTGGTTATAAAGTTGGAGATGCTGTTGCGGTAGAGTCTCATCTTGGATGTGGATATTGCGAAAATTGTCAGGCTGGACATTATAATCTCTGCATGAATTTTGGAAAAGTAGAGTTAGGACATAAACAGTATGGTTTTACTGTCCCGGGATGTTTTGCAGAATACTGTGTGTACAGAACAGAAGTGCTACATAAGATTCCAGATAACCTGACTTACGATCATGGTGCATTAACTGATACAGTAGCAACTGCATTTCATCTGATCCAGCAGGCAGGAGTAAAGCCGGGAGGCTGGACTACGATTATAGGATGCGGACCTGTTGGTATGGCAATGTTGATGCTTTGCCGGGCAATGGGAAGTAAGACAATAGTACTTGAAACCGGATCACGTCTTAAAAAGGCAAAAGAATTTGGTGCAGATTATGCCATTGATTTCATGGACACAGATGCATTGGAACAAGTGTTGGCCGTGACAGATCACATTGGAGCGGATCAGAGTTTTGATTGCGCAGGTAATCGGGCATCTATGAATCTTGCTCTGCATACATGCAGACGAGGTGGAACAGTTGGACTAGTGGCAATTCCTGCAAAGCCTGAAATGGAGATTGATATTAAAACGATCGTGTGGGATGAAAAGAAACTAGTTGGAAGTAGAGGAAATCCAAATTGTCATAAACAAGTTTTGGAGATGATGAGTGCTGGATATATTGAAGCTGAAAAGATGATTTCCCATCACTTCCCATTAGACCAGTTTAAAGAAGCATTGGATCTATTTACCAGTAGAGCAGATGGTGTGGTAAAGGTTATTATCACTATTTAAAATTCATTATAATTAAAAAAAAGCTCCAGCTAAATAGATAATAGAATAATAAATAAAAATATCGTCGGCCGAATGCTGACGATATTTTTATTTGCATTAATTTGATTATTGTTTTCCACCTATGCTTTGCTTGAATTCTCTTGGGGAAACTCCAAATTCCTGCTTGAATTTTCTGGAAAAGTAGTTGCTATCATCAAAGCCACAGGTACTTGCGATTTCAGAGATGTTCATTTCAGAAGAAATGAGGTAATACTTTGCTTTTTCTAATTTTAGGTGATTAATGTATTGCATTGGAGAGCAATGATATTTTTTCATAAAAAGTCTACGGAGGTTCTTTTCATTAAGTAATGAGAGTCTGGTTAAATCCTCCATAGAGAATCGCTCACTAAAATTATGATTGATATATTCGGTTAAGCGATAAAAAGAGTAAGAACTCTGATCAGGCTCTTTGCTCAGGTCAAATGTTCTGGATAGGTAAGTAATCAGAATCATAAAATAGGATTGGATAATGATATCCTGTCCAGGTTCCGGATTATTGATCTCCTTTAGCATGGAATCTGTAAGGTGAAGTACCTTCTGGATGCCTTCATAATCTAACATTAGAACATTATTTGGGCGATCATAGAAGGAGGTGGATGCCTGAAATATAAAAAGGGAACGAAATCCTTCACTCTGTTGCAAAGATAAAGAGTATTTCATGAGATCATCTAAAGAGAACAGGATATTAATTACCTCAATATTGTCCGTATGCTCCAGAAAATGAGGTGCATAACTACTAATGACATACACGCTTCCGGCACTGACTTTGCAGGAAGTGTTATTCACAACCAGTGTGGCACTACCCTGGGTCACAACAGTCAGTTGATGATAGTTGTGGATATGTACAAAATCAGGAGAAGTCAAAGTGCTGCGTTCAATGCAAAATGGAACACATTGAAAAAAAATATTTTGTTTATCGTTTTTTGTGATTTCTTCATAACTCATAGACAAGATATTCCTTTAAAATATAATACAACATAATAATATAGCACAAAATTATACTTGTCAAATGTAAAAAATTGTGCAAAAGAGAAGAAGTAAGAATTGTGCTAAATCTTTTTCTGTCATGCTAAAGAAAGGTATAATCATCTAGTTTTTTGGAGACCTTTGTTCATGAAAAAAAATACAAATAATGTAAAATATAATCATCAAGAGGAACAAAGCTAAGGAGGTTAAAAAGTGTACGCACCAGATTCGACATTGAGAGACAGAACATTTGACCGTTTGAAAAAAAGCATAGATGGAAAACCATCCGATGGGCATAGTGTTTTCTTTTATTATACATATCCTTTTTTTCAAAATGTAACAGGTGTAGATCTGCAGGAGTATTATCATAAACCGGAAGTAATGTTAGAAGTTCAGCAAGAAGTGTATGAAATGTTGGACAATTGCGGAAGCTTTGCTCCGGATACAGGTGCAGTTGCGGAGTGCACTGGATTGGGCGGACAGGTGAGATTTGATGCACATGGTTTTATCTCTGTAAAAGAAATGGAAATTGAAACCCTGGAAGATGTTTTACAGATGAAACCAGGTGATCCCTGGGGAGACAATTATATGCGCATTGGTTTGGAAACTTTTCAGTATATGCTGGAAAATGCACCAAAACATATTAAGGTAAATCCGCCAGTTCTTCATGGACCATTTACGGTAGCTGCTCAGCTACGAGGAATCAGTCAGATGTGCATGGATATTCTAGTGGAACCAGACATTGCAGAAGCATTGTTGGAAGTGTGCACAGAGACTTCAATTAATTATTTAAAAGAGATAGAAAAGGTAATGGGCGGTCCGCTGCACCACATTCTGGTTGGCGATGATATTTCCTCCTTTTTAAGTAAAAATCAGTATCGGGAATGGGTATTGCCATACTATGAAAAAATTTTCAAAGAATTCCCGAATATGCAACGCTGGTTGCACAACGATGCAAACGCCGCCCATCTTTTTTCTGAGATCAAAGATGGAGGATGGGATGCATGGCAGTATGCACCGTCTATTGATCCACTGGCTGCACTGGAGGGAAGTGAAGGAAAAGTTACACTTCTGGGAGGATTGAATCCGGTTGCACTTCAGAAAAAAACACCAGAAGAGACATATGATCTTTGTATAGAAACATTAAAAGGTTTCAAAGGAAACAACAAACTGGTGCTTGGACCTGGAGGATCTGTAAATCAGGTTCCGATCGAGAATTTGAAAGCAATTTTGAAAGCTGCAGATGACTATAAGATTTAAAAGAGGATAAGAAATGATTATTATTGGTGAGAAAATTAATGGTTCTATTCCGGCAGTGGCTGAAGCAATAGCAAAAAGAGATGCGGATTTTATTCGTGCTCGTGCAAAAGCACAGGA
The DNA here is from genome assembly GCF_020686965.1 of Hominiventricola filiformis. Taxonomy (NCBI): domain Bacteria; kingdom Bacillati; phylum Bacillota; class Clostridia; order Lachnospirales; family Lachnospiraceae; genus Hominiventricola; species Hominiventricola filiformis. The sequence continues at coordinate 25,683 of NZ_JAJEPS010000021.1, forward strand.
TGAAGCGGGGGCTACATATATTGATGTTTGTGCTTCTGTTCCGGAAAATGAAGAAATCGAGGTTCTTCGTTGGTTGATTGAACAGGTACAAAGTGTAACTGAACTGCCGATTTGCGTAGATTCCCCAAGCCCACATAGTTGTGTAGCGGCCATGAAATTCTGCAACAAACCTGGAATCATTAATTCTGTATCTGGAGAAGGGGAAAAGATGGATATCATTTTCCCAGCGATTGCGGATACAAAATGGCAGTGTATAGCACTTTTGTGTGCCAAAGGTATTCCGACCAGTGCACAGGATAGATTGGATGTATTTCACAATATTATATCAAAAGCTGAAAAGTATGGAATTACACCGGAAAGATTTTATGTTGATCCATTGGTTGAAATGCTCTGCACTTCTGAGGATGGCATCAAAATGGTGACAGATGTTATTAGAAGCATTAAAGAAGAATACCCGCAAATTCATATTGTCGGAGCTGCAAGTAATGTCTCTTTTAATTTACCGGCCAGGAAACTTTTGAATCAGACATTTACAGTGCTGGCAATGAATGCAGGAATGGATGCTGCGGTTCTGGATCCTCTGAATAGAGATCTGATGGGAATGATATATGCAACAGAAGCAATGCTTGGCATGGACGATTATTGTATGGAATACATTTCTGCATACAGAAAAGGAATTTTTGGAACTGCAAAAAAATAGAAAGGAGAGATAAAATGAGTAAATTAGATGAATTATCTCAGGCGGTAGAAGCGGGAAAAGCAAAACTTGTACCAGCTCTTGTTCAGGCAGCTCTGGACGAGGGGAACAGCGCTACGGATGTTTTGAATGTTGGTATGATTGATGCAATGGATCGCGTCGGGGAAAAATTTAAAAATGGAGACATTTTTGTTCCGGAAATGATGATTGCGGCTAGAGCAATGAAAACTGGTGTCGAAATTTTGAAACCATATCTTGCAAGTTCTGGTTCTGCGTTTATTGGAAAGTATGTAATGGGAACAGTGTATGGAGATTTGCATGATATTGGCAAAAACCTTGTCATTATGATGATTGAGGCTGCGGGATTTGAAGTTATCGATCTTGGAATTGATGTGCCGGTTGAAAAGTTTGTGGAGGCGGTGGAAAATGATCCGGAAGTTAAGATTGTTGGAGTATCTGCATTGCTGACAACAACGATGCCGGCAATGAAAGAAACCGTTGAAGCTCTGAATGAATCAGCTGTGCGGGATCGATTCAAAATTATGGTTGGTGGTGCACCTGTTACACAGGAATTCGCTGATGAAATAAAAGCAGACGTATATACTGCGGATGCAGCAAGTGCTGCACAGAAAGCAAAAGAACTCGTACTTGGACTTGCTGGCTAATAGCGGCAAGTTACAATAAAAACAAATCAATATTATTCCATTAATAGGAGGACAAAAAAATGGCATTAAATGATGTACCAAAATTAATCTACAGCAATGACGGGAAGATGAGTTTCGAAGACACTAAAGTTGGTCGGATGAAAAAAGAGATTTTCGATGCAACAGAAGAACAGCTTGATGAGATGCTTGCTGAATTTGGTTTTCCGTGTGACCCGCAGTTTGGAGCACCGGGAATGTATATCCAGACTACGATCCGTAAAGATCTGAAAGAAGAACAGAAGAAAAATGATGTGGTTCTGATCCCTGTTGGATGTACTGAAATGCATGGAGATCATACTGTTTCTGCAATGGATACATTTTTTGTAACCTGTATCTGTGAGGGAGTTCGTCGTTACACAGCAAAGAAAGGTTATCCGACTGCAATTGCTCTTCCGCCGCTTAACTATGGATGCCATCCGCTGCATCATATGGGTATGCCTGGAACTATCGTTGTTCACGAAGATATTGTTATCGGACAGCTTGAAGATGTAATGCTTGGTCTTTGGAACGATGGATATCGTAAACAGATCATTATTAACAATCATGGTCAGTTCTGGGTAATTGAGTCTGCATTACAGCGTTTCTGCAAACAGTATCAGTTACCGGGAATCTTCCGTGCAATCGATTGGCATCGAGCAGTGCGTGAAATGTTCGCAATAAAACGTGATGGTGGACTGTATGATACTCCGTTTACTCATGCTGATGAAGCAGAGACATCTTGCGGACTGTATCTGTTCCCGAAAATGTGCAATATGGATTATGCCGTTGACACTGATCCGATGAGCCTTATGAAAGAAGATGGTGGTCATTTTGATAACTCTGTAGATAGTTACCGTCGACCGTCCAGATGGTCAGAAGGTGAAGGACATTCTGCAATGGAAATCTACGCTACACCGGAAGGCGTTGTTGGACATCCGACCAGAGCAACTGTAGAAAAAGCAAAACGTCCGCTGCTTTGTATTATGAAATATATTGTTATGCTGATTGATGAGTATCTGGATTCTTATCCGGTAGGAACTACTCCGAAGCCGGAGGCAATGACTCTTCGTACTACTGAGGAGATGGAACCGTACATGAAAGAGCCGTTTACTGAAGGATGGCGTTCAGTTTACGGAATCAATAAATTTGTATATTAATTAATATACCCTATTATGGCCACACTTTAAAGTGTGGCCAAAAAAGAAATCAGGTGAAATCATGTTAAAGGAAAAAGCGCAGGAATTGCGTAAGAAAACATTTGAGACTATTTACAACGCAGGAGGAGGACATTATGGCGGCTCTCTTTCTGCTATTGAAATAATGACAACTCTTTATTACGATGTTATGAATCTTCGACCACAGGAACCGACTTGGCCTGACAGAGATAGATTTATCCTTTGCAAGGGTCATGCAGGACCTCCTCTTTATGTGATTTTAGCCGATCGAGGATTTATTGATCCGGAAAGATTAAAAGAGTTAGATGTGAATGGAGGCAGCCTCCCGAAACATGTTGATCGTTTGAAAGTACAGGGAATTGATTATTCTTCTGGTCCGTTAGGACAGGGACTTTCTGTCGCATGTGGTATGGCATCAGCAGCAAAGCTGGACAATAAAGATCTGTATGTATATGCCCTGATGGGTGATGGTGAGTTAGATGAAGGTCAGATTTGGGAAGCAGCTATGACAGCAGCTCATTATAAATTAGATAATTTAGTAGCTATCGTCGACAGAAATATGAATCAGATTGATGGAACCACAGAAGATGTAATGGCTTTGGAACCATTACCTGAAAAGTGGGAAGCATTTGGATGGCATGTACAGGTAGTTGACGGTCATGATACCGATGCAATCAAAGAGGCAATTAATACAGCAAAAGCCATGAAAGAAAAACCAAGTGTGATTATCGCAAATACGATCAAAGGTAAAGGTATTTCGTTCATGGAAAATCAGTATAAATGGCATAGCGGACAGATTACTGAAGAGCAGTTTGTCCAGGGTATGCGTGAGTTGGAAGTGTAGGTGAACACTATGAGAAAACTTGGTGAAGAAAGAGATACTAAAACAACTTATGGTGAAACTATTACTGCTCTTGGTAAGGAATATCCCGAGATCGTGGCAGTAGAAGCAGACTTAATGAAAGCTTCAGGAAGTGATTTGTTTAAAGAAACATTTCCGGAAAGAATGTTTAATGTAGGTATTGCTGAACAGGATGCACTTAGTTTTGGCGCGGGACTTGCAGCAATGGGAAAAACTCCTTTTGTAAGTGGGTTTGCATGTTTTGTGGCACAACGTGCATGTGACCAGGCACAGAACTCGATTGCCTATAATGATTTTAATGTAAAAGTAATTGGAACTTATGCAGGACTGACCAGCGAAAAAAATGGTGGTACACATATTTCTATTGATGATGTGGCAATTTACCGTAACATGCCAAGATTTCAGGTATTTGATCCAGGAGATGCAAATGAGTTTGAAGCTGTTTTGAGATATGCAGCTGAACATGAAGGCCCTGTATATATACGTTCTAATAAAGGAAAATTCCGGACATTTACAACAAAAGGAGAAAAGTTTGTACCGGGCAAAGCAGTTGTTCTGAATGAAGGTACAGATATTGGACTTATTACCTCTGGTATTACCACTAATGAAGGTATCAAAGCAGTGGAAGAACTTGAGGCCCGTGGTATTCATGTATATCACATGCACATGCCGAGTATTAAACCAATTGACAGAGAAGCAATTGTTGATATGGCGAAGAAGACGGGCATGATTATAACCGTTGAGAATCATACGATTTATGGAGGCCTGGGAAGTGCAGTGGCAGAGGTCCTTTGTGAGGAGTATCCGGCAAGACTTGTACGATTAGGATTCCAGGATCATTTTGGAGAGACTGCAAAATTAAACTATATGATGCATAAATATGGAATTGATAAAGATGCGATCATTGCTAAGATAACTGATAGTGTAGAAAAATAAGTTATGGTTGCTATAGGGGGGAAAATATGCAGAATATTCCTAAAAAAATGAAAGCAATGGTGCTGACCGCATACAATGAACTGGAACTTCAAGAAGTACCAGTACCAGTACCAGGTCCGAATGAAGTACTGTGTAAAATTCATTCGGTTGCTATCTGCGGTTCCGATCCACAGATTATCCGTGGTGACAGACCAGGTGAGTGGCCCCAACAGTTTCCACATATTCTTGGACATGAATGGGCAGGTGAAGTTGTCGCCCTTGGTGAAAATGTAAAAGAATACAAAATTGGTGACCGCGTAGCCGGCGAAGCACATGCGGGATGCGGATATTGTAAAAATTGTTTATCAGGAAATTACACCATTTGTCTGAATTATGGAAAATCTGAAACAGGTGCTCGTCACTATGGTTTTAACTATAATGGAGCAAACTGTGAGTATAATACTTATTTTACCAAGGCGATTCATAAGATTCCTGATGATTTAAGTTATGATTATGCTTCATTGGTTGATATTTGTGGTGTTGCACTTCACTGTGTAGAACTGACAGGGGTAACCCCTGCTGGTACAGTAGCGATTTTTGGACCTGGTCCTGCTGGAATTGCACTAATGCAGATAGTGAAAGGGCTTGGATGTGCGAGAACAATTATGATTGGCCGTGGAGACAGATTGCAGCATGCAAAAGAAGTTGGTGCTGATTATATTGTCGATATAAACAAAGAAGATCCAGTAGAGGCAGTGAAAGCAATCACGGGTGGCTTTGGAGCAGACGAGATATTTGAGTGTTCAGGAGCATCTGTGGCACCAGTTCAGGCAGTGAAAATGTTAAAACGTGGTGGACGTTTAGGTCTGATTGGTCATTACCATGATCCGGAATTAAAATTCCCTAATCTGGTGGATCTTATTAGTAATGAGATTTCTATCTTTGGTAGCCGTGCAAATCCTGGAGTATCTGAAAAAGTAATCTCTATGCTGGAACGTAAAGTAATTGATGGAAGTACACTTGTGACGCATACTTTTCCACTGGAACAGTACAAAGAGGCACTGGATGTATTTGTCGGAAGAAAAGATCATAGTTTGAAGGTAGTTATTAACCCTTAAAGGGAATTAAAGAAAATAGAAGGGATGGATTCCTATGAGTGATAAGTTTTTACGACGTTCGTTGTTATATGTTCCGGGAAGCTCTCAGAAAATGATTAGTAAAGCACAAACGATAACAGCGGATGCAGTAATCTTTGATTTGGAAGATGCCGTTAGTATTTCTGAGAAAGATCAGGCAAGAGACAATGTTACGAGAGCACTTTCTGAGATGAAAAACTCAGGAAAAGAGATTATTGTCCGGATTAATGCAATGGATACTCTTTGGGGATATAAGGATATAATGGCAATTGCCAGCTTATATCCAGACGCAATTATTCTTCCTAAGGCAAATGAAAATTCGTTGATTACTGCAGATATGATGCTGGGGGCAATGGAGAAAGAACTTGGTGCAGAATTATATACAATAAAATTGATTCCGTTATTTGAAACGACATATTCAATTGCAAATGCATATCAGGTTCTTGGCGCAACACCTAGAATTGACGGTGTACAGCTTGGTGCAGAAGATTTAACCAAAGAACAGGAAATCACACGCACCACTAGCGGGGCAGAGATTCTTTATGCAAGACAGCAGCTTGCTATGGCTGCCCGTGCTAGATGTATTGATATTATTGATACACCGTATACTGGAATTAAAGATTTGGATGGTTTGAAAAAAGATACAGAACTTGTTAAATCTATTGGATTTACAGGAAAAACATGTATTCATCCAACACATATTGAAGTGATCAATGAAGTATTTTCCCCGACTGCTGAAGAAATAGAAAATGCAAATGGCATTTTAGCGGCATTTGAGGAAGCTATTAATGATGGTAAAGGTGCCTGCATGTATAAGAATAAGATGGTAGATGCTCCAGTGGCAGAACGTGCAGAGCGCATCATAAAAAAAGCAAAACGAATTCAAACACAGGGGATTGAAAGGAGAGTATAATAATGGAAATTTCTGCTTCTACTTCAGAATATATCGCTGGTTTAGTACAGCGCGCAAGAGTGGCAATGGATCAGATTCAGGATCTGACACAGGAAGACGTTCGTCGAATTTCAAAGGCAATCGGTTGGCTGGCTGTTAATAAGGCTGAAGAGTGGGCTGATTTCATGTATGAAGAAACAGGTATGGGACGCATTCAGAGTAAAATCGACCGTACAAAAGGACGTGCGCGTGGTCTGACTCGTGATCATATGAATGCAAAGACTGTTGGGGTTGTAGAGGTTGACGAGGATAAACAATTAGTTAAAATTGCAAAACCAGTTGGTGTTGTAGCTTCTTTGGTTCCGACGACTGTTCCTATGGGAGTTGTATTCATTGGTGCAATGAATGCAATTATGGGAAGAAATGCAACTGTATTTTCCCCACATCCGCGTGCAAAGAAATCTACTATGAAAGCATGCGAAGATATCCGTGCATTGCTGCGGAAGATGGGATATCCGGAGGATTTACTTATTTGTATTGAGGAGCCAAGTCTTGAGAAAACGAACTCTTTAATGCAGCAGGCAGATTTAATTGTTGCTACTGGCGGAAAACCAATGGTTAAAGCTGCTTATTCTTCTGGAACACCGGCTTTTGGTGTGGGTGCAGGTAATGTTGTGGTTGTTATTGATGAAACAGCAGATATTAAGGATGCAGCTCAGAAGATCATGACAGCACAGCTGAATGATTACGCAATCGGATGTTCTACTGAGAATTCTATGGTTATAGAGAAAAACATCTATGATGATATGATTGCTGCTTGTAAAGAAACAGGTGCATATGTATGTAATGCTGAGGAAAAAGCAAAATTACAGGCATTCCTTTGGACTGCACCCCATAAACTGAATCCAAATGCTATTTGCTTGCCGGCACCAGAGATGGCAAGGAGAGCTGGATTTGAGATTCCAGAAGATTCTAATTGGCTTATTGTAGAAGAAACTGGATATGGTGAAGAGTATCCATTCTCAGGAGAGAAGCTATCTGTAGTAGTAACTGCATACAAATATAATGAGTTTAATGATGCCATCGAACTGGTTAATGGTATTCAGGCATATAGTGGAGCAGGACATTCTTGCGGTATCCACAGTTTCAATGATGATCATATAATGGAGTATGCACTTAGAACACATACTAGCCGTGTTGCGGTAAGAATGACAGTTGGAACTTCAAATGCTGGTAATTGGAATAATGGTATGCCATTCACTATCAATCTGGGATGTGGAACCTGGGGTGGTAATATTACCTCAGAGAACGTAACGTGGAAAAATTATATTAATACTACGTGGGTTGCTCGTGAGATTGCTAACTACAAAGTCCCAACAGATGAGGAATTATTTGGAAATGTAATGACCGATCCGGTGTTTAAAGGACTGTTATAAGTAATTGTGTAAAAAGCACCGGACTCGCATATAATGCGATCCGGTGCTTTTTATGGTATATATCCAGTGTTAAAATGTGTAAACTGTATTTAAAGAAGGAAAACACATGATAAATCAACTGAGAGTAAAGCAGAGGGACGAATATTACAGTTTAGAGGTAGAAAGCGGCAGCAATCTTCTGGATGTTCTCCGTCGAGAGAACTATTTTATTGAAACACCCTGTGGAGGAAGAGGTGTTTGCGGAAAGTGCAGAGTGACAGTGAATGGACAGACAGCTCTGGCATGTCAAACAGTTATTGATAGAGATATGCTGGTTGAACTGCAGAATGAGGAGAAGACTGATATTCTGATGACAGGCATTTCTGTGCAAGGAGTTCTTGATGGAACGCATTTATATGTTATGGCATTTGATATCGGAACAACGACCATTGTTGGATATCTGATGAATGGAATAAGTGGAGAGTTGTTGACCCAAGTAAGTAGTTTGAATCCTCAAAAAGCTTATGGAGCAGATGTGATTTCCAGAATACAGTATGCAATAACTACTGATGCAGAAGAATTAAGAAAAATGATATGCGGAACGCTGTTAGAATTACTTAATGAAGCAGCAAAAAGTGTAAAAATCAAAACCGATGAAATTGCATTGGTTTCGATTGTAGGGAATACTGCTATGCATCATTTACTTCTTGGAATTGATGTAAAATCATTGATAACACCACCGTATATGCCGAAAGTATATGAAGCTGTAGAACTTGCCATGCAAAAATTGTTTTCGGAACATACAGAAGGAGTTGTGAGAATTCTGCCGAATATTGCCGGATTTGTTGGAGCAGATACAGTAGGATGTCTTGTTGCAACACGATTTGATCATTTGAAGAAAATGACACTCTTGATTGATATTGGCACTAACGGAGAGATGGTGCTGGGAAATTGGCAACGAAGAATAGCCTGCTCTACTGCAGCGGGACCGGCCTTTGAAGGAGCAAATATTCAGTGCGGTATGCGCGGGCAGAAAGGTGCAATAGATCATGTAGAAGTGCAAGACGGAAAGCTTGTGTTCCATGTGATAGGAGGAGGAGTCGCGAAAGGATTTTGTGGATCGGGACTATTAGATTTAGTGGCATCTCTTTTGCAGATTGGCGAAATTGATGGAAGTGGCCGGCTAATGAATGGCAAAGAATATCGTTTAAGTGATACGGATGTATACTTGACACAGAAAGATGTCCGGGAGGTACAACTCGCGAAAGCAGCTATACGTGCAGGAATTGAACTGCTGACAAAAAAGATTGGAATAAGTATTTCAAAAATTGAAAAGGTATATTTAGCTGGAGCTTTTGGAAATTATATGAATCCAAAATCAGCATGCCTGATAGGAATGATTCCAATTTGTTTGTTAGATCGAATTGAAGGGATTGGTAACGCAGCAGGTGAAGGCGCAAAATTATGTGCTTTGAGCAAAACAGAATATGAGTACAGTAAGATACTAGCTTCTGAAACAGAGTTTTTGGAATTGGCATCTTTAACAGAATTTCAGGATGTGTTTGTAGATTCATTAAAATTTACAGAGGAAAATGATGAATATTTATGAGAAAATTGTAGATATTGGAGAAGCATTCGGGTTCAAAGTTGGTAAATTAAATGTAAAGACAATCGAAGTGCGTCAAGAAATCAGAATGATGTGTGAAAAAAATATTTGCGGTATGTATGCTCTTAACTGGAGTTGCCCGCCGGGGTGTGGAAGTTTAAAAGAGTGTCAAAAAAAAATCTCTAAGTATACACAGGGAATCTTGGTACAAACAATTGGAGATACAGAAGACGAGTTTGATGTAGAAGGAATGCTGGAAATAGAAAGGCGGCATAAAGAGGCATTTCTGAAATTCTATGAAGAACTGAAAACATATTTTTCTGATGTTTTAGCACTTGGCAGTGGATGTTGTACAAGGTGCCTCAAATGCTCATATACAGATACGGCCTGTCGTTTCCCAGATCAGCAAATTTCGTCTATGGAAGCATATGGAATTTTAGTCTTGCAAGTCTGTCGGGATAATCAGATGGATTATTATTATGGGCCGAAAAAAATTGCATATACTGGATGTTTTTTGTTCTGATAGTGGGAACAATAGGAATAACAATTGACATAGTTTGTAGTTGTATATATAATGAGATTATAAAATGTATACGTATACATTTTATGGCACAAAAAAGTAATATAAGTCTTAGAAAAATTAGCAAAGATAAAGATCAAGGTTATTTTTTTTGGACAATAATGTATACGTATACATTACGAAGCCGTGGAAAGAGAGCGAATAGGAATGATTTATCTGGATAATTGTGCAACAACAGAAGTTGATATTGACGTAGCAGATTCTGCCTATAAAATGATGACAGAATGTTATGGAAATGCTTCGTCTCCTTACGGATTTGGTCGAGATGCTCTTCACAAAATAACGGAAGCAAGATATCAGGTAGCTCAAGTGATAGCAGCCCCAACAGAAAGAGTTTTTTTTACTTCAGGGGGGACGGAAGCAAATAATTTAGCTATCCAGGGAAGTCTTGGAACATTTGCAGCGAAAGGAAAAATCATAACAACATCAATTGAACATGCATCCGTTTTAGATGCATGTAAGTATATGGGGCTACAGGGATATGAAGTAGTGTTTGTTTCTCCACGAAATGGAAAAATTGAAGCCAAAGATATAATTGACCAAGTGGATAAAGATACAAGATTAGTCTCTGTTATGGCTGTTAATAATGAAACGGGAGAAATACTTCCAGTAAAAGAAATTTCATATGGGGTGAAAAAAAAGAATCCAAAGGTATATTTTCACTGTGATTGTATTCAGGCCTACGGGAAACTATCTGTTAGTTTGAATGATATTCCAGCGGATTTTATTACCATGAGTGCTCATAAGATACATGGACCGAAGGGGTGTGGGGCTATTTATATTCGAAATCAAATACCTTTTAAGCCACTTTGTTATGGCGGAAAACAGGAAAGCATGATTCGTCCAGGCACTGAAAATGCAGCAGGAATCGTTGCATTTGGGAAAGCAGCAAACAATGCTCTGAAGGATATGAACAAAAATTGGTCCTATGTACATAAATTAAATCAGTATTTGAGAGATGAGCTGCACAAAGTGAACGATGCGGTGATTAATTCGCCCGAAAATGCACTGCCCTATGTATTAAATGTATCATTACCGCGATTGACTACTGAAGAATGGTTACATGTATTTCGGATGAACAATATATGTATTTCAGGAAGTTCCGCATGTGGGCGGGGAGAAAAAAGTCGTGTAATTAGAGAAATGGGCATTACCGGGCGAAGAGCGGATAGTGTTTTGAGAATTGGATTAAGCAAAAAAAACACGAAAGAAGAACTTGATATTTTAATGAAAATAATAAAAAATGTATATTAAGAAAGGAAACAAAATTATGAGCAAACTTAACGCAGACAGTACTCTGAACGTGAAACTGGTTGTGAAACCGATCCTTTTTACCATGTATCATATAAATGCATATATGGGACCGTGTCGTTATGGAGAAGGTTATGAATTAACTACAGAAGCTGATATGGAAAATGCACAGCGCGAATTTGAAATATTCAAAGAAGAACTCAAAGAATTAAATCCAGATAACGTTCAGCTTCTCGATCCGGTGATCATTCACTGGAATGAAGATTTTGTATTAAAAGAGTCTGAGATGGAAAAAGCTGTTGAAGAAGATGAGAAGACTGATTTTTATTTAATTAGAGGTTTGCGGATTTCTTCCTATTTTGCGGTGGAGCTGTCAAAACATACAAATAAACCAATCGGACATACTCCAAATAAATCGGCATTTTCAAAATGCGATCATGTTGATATGACTGCACATTTATATGCGGAAGGAAAAAAAGGCTATGCATTTCTTGATTTTGAGGAAATGAATCGAACATTTGCAGCACTTAGAGTGAAAAAAGCTCTTGCTTCCACGAAAGTATTCTTCCCATTGAAAAGTGCTATGTTAACATTTGGATGTCAGAGTTCATATCTGACTCTGGACGGAGTTACAAATAAATTTGGGGTACGTTTTGCACATGTAAATTCAGATGAAGTATTTCAGTGGATGGATCAAATGACGCAAGAAGAGAGAGAAAAGGCTAAAAAACTTGCTGATGAACTGGTTGAAAAATCTCAAGGTGTGCACATGCCCGTAGAGTATATTAAAAATGACATAGAGTATTTTGAAACCATTAAGAAAATGATGAAATATTATGAGTGCAATGCTTTTACAATGCCTTGTTTTGAAGTTTGTGCTACAAGAGAACTAGATAAGAGAAAATTAACATTCTGTCTTGCACACTCATTATTTAAGGATGAAGGAATTGCATCTGCCTGTGCAGGAGATGTAGGTAGTGTTCTTGCAATTACAATTTTAATGAACATTTCTAGAAAAGCACCATATATGGGAAATACAATGGTTCTTGATAAAAACACCAATCAGTGCCGGACACTTCATGATGTAGCCAGTGCAAAAATGAAAGGCTATGATCAACCGGATTTGCCTACAGAATTTGTTTCCTTTACTATGAATTCATGGGGAACTACGATGCGTTATGATTTTGCACGAGATAATGGCGAATCGCTCACATTAATTAATTTGAGTCCGGACATGAAAAAAATTATGGTCTCTAAAGCAACAATTAATGGATGCGACGATTATTTAACACCAGAATGTAAGCATGCAGTAAGGTATACTGTAAAAGATGCTAAACGATTCCATGAATGTCAAAAATATGTAGGACACCATTTTGCACTTGTATATGGAGATTATGTGCAGGAAGTCAAGGATTTTGCGAAGGAATGTGATCTGGAAGTTCTGGAAGCATAATAACGAGGAGTCCTGAAGGATGGGGTCTTTCAGGGCTCTTTCTAGTATGGAGGTGAATTTTGTATGGGGCGCAAAAGAATAACTCTTATAGCTATTGTTATGATAGGAATTATAACAATGACAGGATGCGGACCAAAAGAAGAAGAAAAATTAAAGGTCAGGATTGCACATGATAACAATGTAAACACTCCTTTACATAAAGCATTTTTAAAATATGAAGAACTTGTAGAAGAGCGATCTGATGGAAAAATTGATATTATTCTTTTCCCTGGCTCTCAGATGGGAAGCGTTCAGGATACATTTGAACAGTGTCGAAGGGGAGATATCGAAATGAGTGGTTCCACTACAAGTAACTTTATTCAGGCTATTCCAGAACTTGCGGTGTGGGAGAGTTTTTATCTATTTGATGATTCTGCTCATGCAAAAAGAGTTTTTGAAAGTGAAATAGGAAAGAAGATGCTGGAACCTCTGGAACGTATGGACCTTCAGGGAATTGGATATATGGAACTTGGATTTCGTAATTTCTCTAATAGTAAGCATCCAATTATAAAAGCGGATGATTTGAAAGGTCTAAAAATCCGAGGATACAATCCTATACAAATAGAAGCATGGGAAGCATTGGGAGTAAATACTACTAGTGTAAGTTGGAATGAACTGTTTACCTCGTTACAGCAAAAAATGATAGACGGTCAGGAATGCGCAACCAATAGTTTTTACACAGAAAAATTTTATGAAGCACAAAAGTATTGGTCACTGACAAAACATGTGTTTACAAATTATTTATGGTATGCAAATAAGGATTTTATGGAGAGCATTTCTGAAGAGGAAAGAAGTATCCTTCTGGAATGTGCCAAAGAGGCAATCGATTATAATTGGCAGTTAGTAGATGAAATAGAAGAAGATACTCTAAAAAAACTGGAACAAGAAGGTGTACATATTAACGAAGTTGACATAGAGGAACGCCGTAAGATGGGAACTTTGATGAATGAAAGGACAAAGGAAGATATTGTTTCTCTCTGTGGAGAGGAAATATACACTACCTTTATGAAAGCGGTAGAAGAACAACGAGACAACTAAAGGGGGTAGTTTTTTGAAAAAATTAATAAAATGGCTTGATGTGAATTTTGAGGCCGTATTAATGGTCGTTTTTTTTACAATGATGATTATTTTGATAACGATACAGGTGCTTCTTCGATTTGTTTTTAAGACAGGTTTTTCATGGGGAGAGGAAGTTGCCAGAATTCTTTTTTTATGGATGTCGTTTTCGAGTTTTGGCTATCTTACCAGAAATAGCCGTCATGTGCGAGTTGGATTTTTAGTGGGAAAGATAAAAGAGGATGTCCAGAAAAAAATTTTGTTTATTTGTGATTTATTATTTTTGATTTTCTCTGTTGCAGGATTAAAAGCAGTGATTAATTTATGTATTGATGCAGCAAAATATCACGATAAGCTGATAGCGATACCATGGAATTATAATGTTTTGTATCTGGCTGGCGTTCTTGGCTTTTTTATGATGGTAATGAGAAATATCCAGATTCTCATCTGGAAAATTCGAAACTGGAATTCTGATTTAGAACGTTTTATCAATTATGATGGCATCTATTATGATAATAATAGAGTATTTTGTCAGCCTGAAAAAAAAGATTTTCTGGAAAAAAAAGAAGAATTGTTGGAAAAATATGAATCGGGACAGGGGGAATAGGATATGATAGCTGGTATATTGTTTATTTCGCTTATATTGTTCTTATTACTTTCAGTGCCTATAGGCGTAAGTTTGGGGTTGTCTTCTTTGGCAGTCATCACAACACAGAATCCAATCAGTATGGAAACATTTGTACAGGCTATGATTCAAGGTCTTAATTCATTTCCGTTGATGGCTGTTCCTCTTTTTACTTTTGCAGGAGAAGTAATGGGAAAAGGAGGTATTTCCAAAAGACTGATAGATGTTTCCAGTTTGCTGACCGGAAGGTTTACTGGCGGTCTTGGAATCGTAACGATAATTACTTCACTGTTTTTTGCTGCAATAGCTGGAACTGGTTCAGCGGCGGTTGCAGCCATCGGTCTGATCATGATACCAACTATGGTTACGAAGGGATACGATAAGGGATATGCAAGTGCTCTGGTTGCTACTGCAGGAACGGTAGGTGTAATTATTCCCCCGAGTGTTTGTATGGTCGTTTATGCTGTAGCAGCAGGTGCATCTATCAGTGGACTATTTATGGCTGGAATTGTGCCAGGAATTTTGATAGGTATAGGATTGATAATATATTCTGTAATATATTCCAAAAAACATGGATATAAAGGTGAAAATAAAAAATACACGGCAAAAGAGGCAGCAAAAACAATTATAAGTGCAATTCCAGGATTAATGATGCCAGTTATTATTTTGGGTGGAATCTATGGTGGTATTTTCACACCAACTGAAGCGGCAGCAATTGCGGGTATTTACGGTGTTTTAATTGGAATTTATGTGTATAAGGAAATTAAATATCAAGATTTATTGTATTTAGCTTTCCGTTCTGTACTTATGAGTGCACCAGTTCTTATGATTATTGGTATTTCGACAGGATTTGGAAGAATTTTAACAATCACTCAGGTCCCAGCGGCGATTGCAAATATGATTCTTGGCATTACAAATAGTAAGATATTAGTATTATTATTAATAAATGTGCTGCTTTTAATTGTGGGCACTTTCATGGAAACTAATGCTGCAATTATTATATTGACACCAATTTTACTTCCAATCGTAACAATGTTAGGTGTTGATCTGATTCATTTTGGAATTATTGTTGTTATGAACTTATCAATAGGATTTATTACACCACCGCTGGGAGCAAATTTATTTATGGCATGTCAGGTGGGGGAGATATCATTTGATGAATTAGTAAAGAAAATTTGGCCATGGATTTTTGTAATGATAGTATTGCTAATGATGATTACATATATTCCAGAAATTTCTTTGTGTCTTCCTAAAGCTCTAGGAATGATTTAAGTTGAATATTTAAATAAAAAGCATAATTGCTACGAAGTGATAGGAAATATCATTAGAAGCAATTATGCTTTTTTGCATATCTGGTAACTATGCTATTATAAAATTAAATTATGCAGTGGTCCTTGTAATTAAAGTACAAGGAAAAAGTGTAAGATTAGATTCTTGAGAATATTTTTCCGGGGACATGAGAAGTTCGCAAGTATAAGAAATCATATCATCTATTGGTTGAGAAAAGGAAGTAATGTCATATGATTGATAAGATGCCAGATCAATATCGTCAAAACCGATTACCGCAATATCATCGGGAATGCTAAGGTGATAATTATGACGAATACAATCAATGACACCAGCACAAACGAGATCACTGATACAAAAAATTGCATCGGGGAGAAGATCCTGTTCTTTTACAAGGTGATGAAAAGCACTAATTCCAGCTTCATAAGTATAGTCGCTATGATAAATTGTAACATCTGTAATTCCACGTTCACGTAGGCGAGAGAGGAAGCCTTCTTTACGTTTTAAAGTAGTTGAAGCTGTGTCAAAACCACCAATAAATGCAAGACGACGATGTCCTTTCATCACAAAATAATCAGCACAATCACGACCTGCCTGAAAGTTGTCGCAACAAACAGACTGAATTTTAGAACTATTTATTTGACGATTAAATAAAACCACTGGTATACCAAAATTTAAACAGGTATCAGCGATAGTGCTGCTTAAATTAATGGAAGTAATCAAAATGCCATCCACTCTGTATTGAAGAACCTGAGTAATCATCTGTTGAAGATTATCAGGATTATCTAAATAGAAATAAAGAATCTGTTTTCCAAACTTACGAAGTTGAATAGATAGTTTGGTTAAAACTTTTGCATAAAAAGGGTTTGTGGTGTTCTGCATTATAACGGCAATAATATTAGTATTGTTTGAAATTAAACTTCTTGCAATTGCATCGGGCGTGTAATTTAAGCTAAGAGCCGCATTTAAAACTTTTTCTCTAGTAGTTGGCTTCATCTTAGAAGATGGATCGAATGCACGTGAAACAGTTGCCTGTGACACACCGACCAAGCGAGCAACATCCATGGATGTATTACGACTATTCTTTTGTTGATTATTAAGGTTGTTGTCTGACATAATAGAATCCCTTCTATGAAAATTTAAACACTACACTATAAATCGCGGAAAATATTAAGATCAAGAATATAAACTATACTTATTTTATCATTGACAAACAAGAATAGCAAGAAAAATGAATACGTATACATTTTAAGAGATTCAGTTATTTTTAATTATATGGAGAGGGGAATGAATGATGATGCTTTACTTGACGGGATACAGAAGCAGGGAGTAAGCTTATAGTAGGGGATATAGTAGAAAAAACAAACAGGGGGGAAAGAAGATGAAATTACAGAAAGTAAAGAAAACTGCAATTGGAATATTATTATTTTTTACTTTGTCTGGTCTGTGCGGGTGCGGCAGCAGATCTGAAGAGCCTGTTCTCCTGGAACAGCACCAACAGCAAAATCAGCAGGAAATCGAAGAGGCTGAGGAAGAACAGGACGAAGAAAACAACGAAGAACAACTGCCGGTGGAAAGTGAAATGATGCCGGAGGAAGAAGATTCAGAGGTGTTGTCAGAGTTTGATATAAGAAATAAAGATGTCTGGAAAATGCCAATTTGTGAAGACAGCAGAATCTTGATTAAATATATGGATGGTCCACAGCCGGGCAATACAGAACATAAGCCGGCTGATGACTGGTATCATGATATATCCTATTCAGGATTTACACCTGGTGATGAGGATGTAGAAGTCCTGGATTTTGGAGGTGACGAGATCTATTTTGTTATGGCTAATCCAGAATATGGAGGTTTGAACGTCTATACAGTGGATGGAGTCGGTGTATGTTGGGACACAAAGGCTGTATTTATCAGGTGCTCCTCAGAATATGATCCTGATTGGAAAGGCTCTGGTGCAAGAGTGACGGTAACTGGTGATCTGGATTTTCATTATCGGATTAAATACGATCAGCTCACTTATGAGGCGCAGTCTGCAGCCGGCGTGCAGGTGCTTATGGAAGACTGGGAGGTTCTGGTGCAATAAGGAATGAATGCAGAAAGGAAAGCAGAAGTTCTGTCATCTCATCAGCGGCACCACTTTGTAATTCATGAAACACATCATGGCGGGCATGAGCAATCAGTTTCAGCTGAACATTGTTCATGCCTGCTTTTTTCATAATCTTTGCAACCGTTTTCACACCTTCACCAAAACTACCGACAGGATCCGCTGCTCCGGAAAGCAGTAACACTGGAAACTCCTTCGGAAGGGATGCATAGGCTTCTGGCTGTGCAGTACGCTGCATGGCATCCAGCAGCTGCCAAAACAGACCAGAAGAAATATTGGCACGTCGGAGTGGATCGGACATGTAAGCTTCCAGCTCCTGCTCATCAGAGCAGAGCCAGTCGAAATCCGTTCCGGCCGGTTTGAATTTCTGATTATAGGTTTCAAAAGATAATTTGTGAATCAATGGTGTTGTATTGTTGAAACCCTCTTTTTTAAATTCACGTTCTACCAGTTTTTTGATGCCGGACAGTAGCAGGGACGGCTGGGTACCTGTGCCCATAATAACAGCAGCTGACGGAATGGTATATCCGCTGCTCAGATAATCTCTTACCAGGAAAGATCCCAGAGAAAATCCCATAAGTACCAGAGGAACACCTAGGAAGCGTGATGTCAGCTGTTCCGAAAATGCCTGTATATCGGCAAGGGTCTGGGTCCATCCTGCTTCACCAAAAGATGCACAGTCCGGGCGTCCCGGGTTTCGTCCATGTCCCGGCAGATCAAATCCCGCGGTAACAATCCCCTGTTCGGTAAGCTTTTCTGCCAGTTTCTCATAGCGTCCCATATGTTCTGTCATTCCGTGGGTAATCTGGAAAAGTAACTTTGGTGTCTTTTCCGGAAGCCAGATGACAGCCGACAGGGAATTTCCTGCCGTACCGGTAAATGTAAAAAGTTCTTTTTTCATAGTAAACCACTTCTTTCAAGAAAACATTATATACGAAAGAGTGAGAAAGGTCAAAGAGGAACGAAGAATCACAGTTCCTTTTGGCTGTTAGTACTGTTATAGTTGTATTTTACAAATCCATATATTATAATTTGAACATATAGTATATGAGGATATTTTATGAGAAATGATAAAACAAGACGGCTGGCACTGATGGGACTTTTGACATCCCTTGGTCTGATTGCCGGATATATTGAATTTTTGATTCCCATTCCGCTTGGGATACCTGGTGTAAAACCGGGACTTGCCAATATCGTGATCGTATGGGCACTGTACACATTGACTCCAGTGGAAGCAATCTGCGTGAACATGATGCGGATTTTCCTTTCTGGATTTCTCTTTGGAAACTTGTCCATGATTCTTTATAGTCTCTCAGGTGCTGTAGTCAGTTTCCTGACGATGCTGCTGGCAAAAAAAAGCGGTGCATTCAGTATTTACGGTGTGAGTATGATAGGTGGTGTTATGCATAACGTGGGTCAGCTTTTTATGGCCATGCTGGTGCTGGAATCCGTGAATCTTATCTATTATGGTCCCGTGCTGCTGGCAGCAGGCGTGATTACCGGATTGCTGATCGGTGTGGTATCGGCGGAAGTGAAGAAACGGGTGCCGATAAGCCATGTGTGATAAAATAAGATTGTGTATAAGATTATCCAGTGTGTCGTAAACCCCCTTGCTTTAGCTATGGGGATATAAGACACTTCCATCGAATTTACGCAAGTAACCCCCGATGGAACAAAATATCCTCGTATTAGATTTAAAAATGGCATATAATACATATATGAATATTACATATAAATCCAATAGCAATGTAGTCTATTCTTGTAAATACCATGTTGTTTGGTGTCCTAAGTATAGACGCAAAATTTTAACAAATGGAATAGATACCAGATTAAAGGAACTTCTCCTTGCATATGCTGCAAATATTTCTGTAGACATCATGGAAATGGAAATCATGCCGGATCATGTACACATACTCATGGAAGTAGACCCTCAGTTTGCTATTCTTTAAGTGTTGTCTGTAAGTCGTTTGTAAAAATATCATCTCCGGCGCACAATCATTTTCTACCAAA
>NZ_JAJEPS010000022.1:0-44431 GCF_020686965.1 Hominiventricola filiformis
GACAGTGCAACCGGGATGGTAAATACGATGGTCGGTCCCATCATGGTTCCCAGGATCAGACCTGAGAAGTTACCAACGGCTTCGCTTCCTGCCATCTGCATTGCCAGTGGATATCCACCCATATCGCATGCCAGAAGCGTGGTCGCAAACATGGACGGGTCGGCGCCCAGCAAGGTGTAGATCGGAACAATAATCGGTTTCAAAATGATTGCAAGTACCGGAGCCGCTGCTACAACACCTGCCATGGCTGCTGCCAGAGGACCCATTGCGTTAAATCCCTCATCAAACTGCTCGCCATATCCTAATTTGTTACCGCGGATCTTGTCAATCGCACCAACGATCATGAAAATCATCATGATAAAGATGATCACCTTGTTGATGGAAAGAGTGCTGACCCATTCCTGTACGCTGCTTGTAAATACCCCTACATTTGTAAGGTTGTCAAGTAACTCCTGAAACATACCCGTTCCTCCTTTTTTTGTGTTTCTTTAAAGCTTATGCTCTGCTCCCCCAGACTTATGCCGAAACACAGCCTATAACAGAGATTCCAAAAGCTGCGGTGCGGGACGCGGAATAACCGTGCTTTCCACATACAGCTCGCTTACCTGTTTTGCTGCATCAATAGCTGCACGGACAGCTCCTACATCTCCGGTCAGGACTACAAATCCCTTTCCGCCGATGGCATAGCCGGTCCGAACTTCGATTAAAGTAATCTGAGCTGCTTTCGCTGCTGCATCCGCTGCTTCAATGGCTGAAGCAATAGAATAGTACTCAATCACGCCAACAGCCTGAGGATCCGTCACTTCTACTGTGCCGGAAATTGCCGGAAAGACCTGTTCATGTACGCTTGGAATCAGCAAAGTGTCCACTACAAATTCTCCACCTGCTGCTTTTCCTGCTTCCAAAGATGCTCTGACAGCACCGGTATCACCGCCTACAATCACCATATATTTTCCCGGACAGACAGTGACAGAACGTAAAAGTTCCACTTGCGCGGCTTTTAACATAGAATCACTGGTCTCAATGCCTCTGGCAATACTGGACAGCTCTACCATGCCGATCGCTCTTCCCATCTCTTACGCCTCCCTTCTACTGATCCGAATGCCTTTCGGAGTCACTTCTTTTACAACTCCATCAAAGCCTGTATGGATGTTTGCGGATAATCCCTCTGCACTGCCTGCAATCAGGTCATCCTTCTTTACAGCATCCCCTGCAGTCACTACCGGAACTGCCGGTTTGCCGATATGCTGTGATAATGGAATGAATACCTCTTCCGGTTCTACTTCAAAAAGCTCCGGCAGACCGTGGAATACATATTCGTCCAATCCAAGACGGGCGATCAGGCGTCCGGTAGGAATTCTCCTGTGCTCCAGCATGTCGCTCGCCTGCGGATGCTGATTCTTCTCCGGCTGAATTCCTCTCTCTCTCAAAAGTCCTTTCGCATAATCGTTCATCTTCCTCGGTGACAGTCCCATCGGACAGGAGAACATCTCACAGGTACCGCAGCTGCTGCAGTTTGCCGCACTGCCGAAAGCCCGCTCAAATTCTGCCGGATCCGTAATAGATTTCTGTCTCCAAATGGTTCTCATAATCATATGGGGCTGCACATTGTGTCCCAGCAGATGTCTCGGACACAGATCTGTACAGGCTCTGCACTGAAGACAGGCTGTTGCCGCCTGACGTGCCATACGTTCCACACTCATGGCAGCACGTTTTACAAGATAATGATTCTTCGGAAGCACCAGAAGATTGCCTGTGGTCTTGGTAACAACCGCATTTTCAATCTCTTCTCTGGTCTTCTGCATTTTTCCCATCATGGGACCTCCCAGAATCACCACATAATCATTTACCAGAAGTTTTGCTTTTTTCAGGACTTCCGTAATCGGCGTACCAATTGGTGCGTGACACATCACCGGAGTCTCCACCGCACCTGTAATGGAGAGAAACTTCTCGTCCACAGGTTTTCCTTCCAGTGCATCGGCAATATTGAGGACTGTGCCGACATTTTCTACCACGCATCCTACATTCAGAGGAAGTCCCCTTTCCGGAACCACCCGTCCGGTTACCTGATTGACCAGCACCTGCTCGTCACCGGCCGGATAGTAGGTCCGCATGGTAAAGATCTCTACATTGGCTCCCAGTGCTTTTACTGCGTTCTGAAGAGCTTCTGTCTCTCTTACATATTTTGCTTTTAATGCAATCACTGCATGCGCTGCTTCCAGATGTGCGGCAATCTTCTCTACTGTCGCTACAATTCTTTCTGCATAGGTACGGCACAGATATTTGTCTGTCTCGATCAGCGGCTCACATTCCGCTGCATTGACGATAAAATACTCTGCCTTCGCATTCAGTTTTACGTGGGTCGGGAAGCCGGCTCCTCCGGCTCCCACTACTCCCGCTTTCTGAATGGCTTCCACCATTTCCATACTTGATCACCGCCTGTCTTATATCAGCGCTTCGTCAACTTCCTGGTCATCCACGATTCCGACGATCGTTGCATCCACCGGAATATGGGGACCTCCTGCTGCACCACGCGCTGAGCTTCCGCCTACATAGAGAATCTTCTCTCCCACACCGGCACCGATAATATCTGCCGCTACAATGGGCGTATCAATGGGCTGGTCGTTCAGAAGATTCAGTGGCTGCACCACCAGGAGCTTTAATCCGGAGAGATTCTCATCTTTCCGTGTTGCCCAGATGTTTCCAATTACACGTCCTATTTTCATACTCGGCTTCCTTTCCCGCCAGTCTCTCCTTCGTCACGAGCAATGCTGATTCCATATTTCTTCGCATACTCTTTGGCAAGATCTGACAGAATTGCCTTCTTTCCTACCAGAATGCAGGCAGCCTTTCCTTCCCGTGCACTGATCACATCTCTCTCTGTAATGATGCGTTTTTCCAGCCGTAGGGTTGATCCGGAGACTGGCTGTTCTTTTTCTCCGGTGGATTCTTCTTTCTTCGGAGCAGCCTCTGTTTCTTCCGGAACGTTTTCTCCCAGAACAACCGCTTCCAGTTGATCTAAGGGAACAATGGTCACTCCGTTCTGCTGAAGGAATTTTAAGTTTTCCTCCAGACGGCTGTAGTAGCCGGCCGGCGCGGTATCCTTATAGCGATACAGTTCCACTTCTTCCTCCGCAATAAATATCCTTTTTCCAAGGAGAAGTGCGGTTCCGAATCTTCTGGTGTAATCGGTATCGAAGATTCCGTTGGCAATCTTTCCAAGGGCTTCATTGGTCAGTGTAAATGCGATCACGCCTTCATAGGAAGCCACATCGCAGTCTTCTTCTTTCAGCAAAGCACATTCTACCCGGTAGCATTCTGCAAGTTTTTTGCTTTCCAGCACCGGATGGCACCGCATTCCATGGTCTTCCGCCAGAATCAGAAGTGCCGGCCTGTTATCTTCAGACGGCACTGCCGCCGGTTCTGCCGATACTTCTTCTTTTTCCAGCTCTGCCACACGCTCCTGTACTTTTCTGCAGATCTCACTGATCATAGCATCCAGTTCCACGCGCTCCCCTCCTTTCCATTTTTTATACTCATTACACTTTACAGTTCATGGCAATGCCTGTCGGTGTGACAAGGAACGGATCTGCCGGCTTGATCGTCGGGATTCCCGTCTCCTTTTCAATAATCTTTTCCATACCGGTCAGACAGCAGGTACCTCCACACAGATAAATGGTATCCACATTTTTTGAAACGATGTTTTTCTTTACGATCGTTGCCATTTTCTCAATAACCGGTTTCAGAATCGGAAGGATCTCCCGATGTCTGGAATAATCCTGTTTGATGGCTTCTGCTTCTGCAAACGGAATATGGTAATTTCCGGAAAGCACCAAAGTCAGGTGCGTACCACCTGTCGGTTCGTCTGCGATCTCCACAACCTTGCCATCTTTTAAGAGTGCAAGTCCTGTAGTACCGCCTCCGATATCCACAATCACGCCGTCCGATATCTGGTAAATAGCATTGGCTGCACTCGGCTCATCCAGAACTGCAGTCACTTCCAGCTCCGCACCTTCCGCCACATAGGTATGTGTCTTGACGCTGTCGTCGGTTCCTGCCGGCATGGCAATAGCACAGTTTACCAGTTCTTTTCCAATTCGCTGCTCCAGTTTTGCCTTCAGAGCTTTTACAATGTTCAGTGCTCCGAGATAATCGACGACTACGCCGTCCCGAAGTACATCTGCCGCCTGTTTCTCACAGGCAATGGGATTGTTTTCCTCATCCAGCACCACCATTACGATGTATGCGGTACCCAGATCCAGACCGACTTTCAGTTTGTCTCCTACCGGAGTGAAGGTCTTTGTCTCGGATTCGGCTACCCGTTTCATGTATGTCTCTACCCGTTGAATATCCATCTGTGTTCCTTTACTGCTTTAATATTTTTCCGAGAGTAAATCCACTGACCTGCGCCGCATTTGCCTCATCGAAATCAATGTGCATTTTGTAACGGAACTGATCACTGACACGAATGACAACGTTATCAAAAGTCACTGGTCTCTCAGTCATAATCTGTACGCTGACACGTTCCTTATCCTGAAGGTCAAGCTTTGCGGCTACCTGCGGCGGAACATGTACGTGGGCTCTTGCCACGATTACAGCAGAAGATGCGTCAAGTGTACCCTTCGGTCCTTCAATGACCACCGGTCCTGCATCTCTTAAATCTCCGGATTCTCTTACCGGAGCTTTTATTCCCAGTGCCACGCAGTCACTGATGGAAAGTTCCACCTGTGTTGCTTTCCGCACTGGTCCTAATACTGCCACGCGTTCCTTCTTCCCTTTCGGTCCGATGAGCGTCACGCGTTCTTCACTTAAAAACTGTCCCGGCTGAGACAGCGGACGTTTCGGATGAAGCACTGCCCCTTTTCCGAATAACAGTTCCACATCCTCCTGCGTCAAATGCACATGTCTGGCAGATACTTCTACTTCTACCAGTCCACTCTGTACGATAGAATCCACTACCGATTCAATAAACTGCTTCATGACGTCTCCTGATTCTGGATCTTTGCCAGATATTTACACATGATAATGTGTACGGCACTGGACATTCGGTTCAGTTCTTCTATGATATCTGCCCTGTCATAACTCTTTCCATTATGGAACGCGGCTGCGGCCGCTACTTCGGTTTCGCGGACTGCCGTTCTGAGCTGATTCAGAAGTGCATAGGTCTTTCCAAGCTTATAACTCGGCAGAACCATCTGCTTTACTTTATAATATTTCATAGGATTGTGGGAATGTGCCCGCAGCTCCTCATGAGTCAGTCCGATAATCGTCTCTCTGGTAAATGGTTCATCCAGTACATCACAACGCATCATCTCACGCAGACTTACCAGAATATCCTCCAGATCATCGATAAATTCCTGATCTTCCTGCATTTCCAGCAGAATCGTCTGATTCAGCACAAAAAGAGCTTCCAGACTGTCCAGTTTTCCACGGAATACAATCCGTTTGTCATCCTTGTTCACCAGAACATTTCTGACAAGCTGGGTCATATGCTCCGGCTTCTCATAATAGAAAGCACCTGTCGCGTCATCCACATATTTGGGTTTCGGCGGTGCCGGAGTGACGACTGCACTTTCCGGGATTCCCGGAACCTCTGTAGCCGTGATCTCCACTTTTTCTTTCGGGAGCGGCTTATCTTTTTCTTTGATAATCTTGATCTTTAACTGCTGCAGATATTCTCTTGCTGCCGGTGAGAGGATCTGTCCCTCCGGTATGACATAAGTCTCCGGCTTGGATGCCCGTAACTCATCCCGCAGAATTGCTTCTGTAATTACCTTCATCGCAGTCAAGCCACCTCCTTATCTCCTATACTGTCCGGCCGTCCGAATACACGGGCGGCCGGTACTTACTCACTTATGATAAAGAGGGTAAAATAGCCTCAACTTCCTCATGCGGTCTCGGAATTACATGAATAGAGATCAGTTCGCCAACACGCTCAGCTGCCGCTGCGCCTGCATCTGTTGCTGCCTTCACAGCTCCCACATCGCCGCGTACCATAACAGTTACCAGTCCGCCGCCTACATGCACTTTACCGATCAGAGTTACGTTTGCTGCCTTTACCATTGCATCTGCTGCCTCGATAGAAGCTACAAGTCCTTTTGTTTCAATCATTCCTAATGCCTGTGTTACTGCCATTTCTCATTCCTCCTTGATCTGTATGTTCTGTCTGTGACAGCGAATCTCTTAGCCGAGATGCGGAAGAATTGCCTCTACTTCCTCATGCGGTCTCGGGATTACATGGATGGAAATCAGTTCGCCAACACGCTCAGCTGCTGCTGCGCCTGCATCTGTTGCTGCTTTTACAGCTCCTACATCGCCGCGTACCATAACGGTTACCAGTCCGCCGCCTACATGCTCCTTACCGATCAGAGTTACGTTTGCTGCCTTTACCATTGCATCTGCTGCCTCGATAGAAGCTACAAGTCCTTTTGTTTCAATCATTCCTAATGCCTGTGTTACTGCCATTTTTCATTCTCCTTTTCTTATCTACATAGAACGAAGTCTTTTTACGATCTCATTCACTACTGCATCAATATCAACATCTTCTGCCTTCGGTCCGCTGCACATGCCATCCGTACAGGTCGGGAGTCCTGCTTTGATCTCATCAAGCTCCAGAAGTCCTTCTGCCACATGACGTTTGTTCAGCAGATTCATCGGTCCTACATTTTCGGAGGTAGCACTTCCGCCAATGGCTCCGCAGCCAAGTGTCAAGGCCGGCATCAATCCGGTAGTGCCGCCGATACCTCCAAGGGCACTCGGTGTATTGACAATGATACGGGATGCCGGAACTCTCATGGCAAAATAGTTTACCATTTCCGGATCCTTGGTATGCATACTAAACGTATGTCCTGCTCCCTCATAATGCAGAATATCCTGCACCAGTCTGCAGATCTCTTTATAATCATCTGCGGTATAGAATGCCAGAATCGGTGCCAGTTTCTCATTGGAATATGGATGACCACGTCCGATACCAGTTTCTTTTGCTACCAGTACTTTAGTTCCTGCCGGAATATCAATACCTGCCAGATCTGCAATGACCTGTGCACTCTTTCCTACAATCATAGGATTCATAGTGCCGTTTGCTCTTAAGATGAATTTTCCGAGTTTTGCAATCTGCTCGTCTGTCAGGAAATAGGCTCCCTGTTTCTCCATCTCTGCCCTTACAGCATCTTCCATATCCTTATCACATACAACGGACTGTTCAGATGCGCAGATCGTGCCGTTATCAAAGGTTTTGGAGTCCATAATCCGTTTTACTGCCAGCGGCAGATCTGCGGTCTTTTCAATGTATGCCGGTCCGTTTCCGGGACCTACTCCAATCGCCGGTGTTCCGGATGAATAAGCGGCTCTTACCATGGCACTTCCGCCAGTAGCAAGGATCAGTGCCACATCCGGATGTTTCATCAGGTTATCTGTTGCCTGAATAGTCGGAATGGTGATGCAGGATACCAGATTTTCATTGCCTCCTGCTTCAGCAATTGCCTGACGAATTACTTTTACTGCCTCCAGAATACAGTTTCTTGCATTCGGATGCGGTGAAAATACAATCGCATTTCCTGCTTTTATGGAAATCTCAGATTTATAAAATGCAGTAGAAGTCGGGTTCGTGGATGGAATCAGTCCGGCAATCACACCTACCGGAACTGCTATCGTGCGGACTTTCTTCTCTTCATCATATCCAAGTTCTCCAATGGTTTTCATATCCTTGATATGCTCATACACATCACGGCTACCAAATATATTCTTAATTACCTTGTCAGCCTCAATACCAAAACCGGTTTCCTCATGAGCCAGTTTTGCCAGACGCTTTGCATTGCGCACACCTGCATAAGCGATAGATTTTACGATGGCATCTACCTCTGCCTGCGACTTCTGGCTTAATTCCTCCTGAGCCGCTTTGGCTTTCTCTACCAGCTCACGCACTTCCTGCACTGACAACAGGTCTTTATCATATAACTGCATAAGCAACTTCTCCTATATACTATGATTCTTTAAACTCTGTTATCTTCTGAATCAGCTCCTGTTTCTTCGCGAAACGGATCTCAGCGCGGGTCATGTTCTTGATCTCAAGTGCCCTTGCCAATCTTCGGAGCGCATCCACCCCCATGGCCTGCATCTCTTCCACCGTCACATCCTGAGGAGCTTTCTCCCCTTCTTCCGCTTTCACGGCTTCAGATTCAGGTTCTGACAGTGTATCCGGTTCTGACGATATTTCCGGTTCAGATGGCTTTTCCGGCTCTGGAGGAGTTGGCTCTTCCGGTTCTTTTCCACCTTTGAGCATTCTGGTCACATCATCCGCCGGACGCGGAATGACATGAACACTGATGACGGTGCCGACTCTCTCAGCCGCTGCTGCGGAAGCATCCATAGCTGCCTTTACGGCTCCCACATCCCCTTCCACTAATACTGTCACCAGTCCGCCTCTTACTTTTTCCACACCCAGTCTGGAAACATTCGCTGCTTTCAGTGCGCTGTCCAGAGCTTCGACTGCTGTAAGGTAACCATATACTTCAATCATTCCCAATGCCTGCATATATTCGTACCTCTTGTCTTTCCCGCGGCTGTTGCTCCGCGGGAACTAAATCTTATGCTCTGATTTTATGCGATAGGATTGTCTGCTACAAACTCTACAGCTGCTGCAAATGCATCACATGCTGCCTTGCATGCGGACTGGCTTCCGGTCAGCAGTGCGCCACCGAAGTTGGTCTCTGAAGGCGGAGCATACAGAACACACATTTTTACGTCTGCTGCTTTCAGAGCTGCATCCACACCATACATAGCCTCAAGAGGCGGTGCGATCAGATATGCAATAGCCTCGCCCTCTTTGATACCTGCGCCCTCAGAAAGGTAAGAACCTGTTCTGGAAATGCAGTGTGCATAGTAGCAGATGGTATCGTCATCGTTTGCAGATACGAAATGAGCCTGATTCTCAATGACATCAACAGCTGCTTCAAGACCACTCTTTACTTCTGCCGGATTCGGGCCTGCCAGAATACCAATAATTTCTCCTGCCAGCTTGGTGTTTGCATTAGCAGCACCACCGTAGAAGCTCTTTGCGTATACAACCTGAACATCCGCTTTTTTGGTAGCCTCATCCAGTGCAGTATACGTAACATCATCACAGTCTGCAGTGAGCAGTGCAAGGGATCTCTGCTCCGGTGTCAGATTTAATTCTTTTGCCATTCCCGGACTTACATTCGGGATGAGTTTGGTTGCAAGCACTGATGCTTTCAATGGATCGCGTTTCATTTTATTCCCTCCGTTCGACTTAAAGTTTCAGATCTGTACCACTTGCTTTTGCATCAAGGATCTTCTTGATGATATCAGCAATATGTGCTCCGGCCTCTGCCGGAATGGTTCCGTCTTTATGGATGTTGGATACAACGGTTCTTCTTGCCTCCGGCATTCCAACAGTTGCTTTGTAGGCAATATATGCGGACATGGACTCTGCGGTAATCAGTCCAGGTCTCTCACCGATCAGTACACAGGTAACATCCGCACCTGTAATCTCAGAGATCTGGTCCATTGCTCCTACACGACCATATTTTACGAAGAACGGAGTACCGTAATCAATGCCATAGCTCTTAAGTCCCTGCTCAATAGCCGGCAGTACATCACCTACATTGGCTGCGATTGCTGCGGAGCTTAAGCCGTCAGATACATAGATCTGTACGGTCGGATGCATCTTGCATTTTTCTTTGATTGTGGCAACTGCCTCATCGCTTAACGCACGTCCCAGATCCGGACGGGTCAGATAAGTATCTTTGCTGTCACATTTGGTCTGCACGGTAAACAGACCCATTTTATCAATAAAGTCCTGATCTACATCATTAAATACAGCGTCCTGTGCTGCAGAATGTGCTGCACGGAATTCCAGTACCGGAAGTGTCTTATAACGAGCACCAGCTTTGCCAATACCCAGACGGCAGGGAGCGTACTGTTTCAGATCATAGTATGCTTCCTTTGCTACCGGGTTTTCTACCAGATACTGTTTTCTCAGATCGACAGCTGCTACATCGTCCCAACAGCCGTCCTCAATTTCAGTGCCATTCTGTGGGGAGGCTTTTCCTGCTACAGCAGCTTCCACTGCAGAAGCAGTTGCGCCATCGCTCACATTCATCTCTGTAAGCACCTGTGCAATGATATCTCTTAAATCTTTCTCGCTCACCAAAGTTTTTCACCTCCTGCTTATTTTAAGAAAACGGATGCATCACCTGCAAGCGGTGTCAGTTTTCCGTTCTCTGAGAATCCCATCTTCTCCAGCCACTGATCGAATTCCTTGATCGGACGGAGACCGAAGACCTCTCTTAAGCTTGCTGCTTCATGATATCCGGTACACTGATACATCAGCATACAGTCATCACCCTGCGGTACACCCATGATGTAGTTGCAGCCTGCGGCTACCAGAAGAGTTGCCAGGTTCTCGATATCGTTCTGGTCAGCTTTCATATGGTTGGTGTAGCATGCGTCACATCCCATCGGGATACCGGTCAGTTTGCCCATGAAGTGATCCTCAAGACCTGCACGGGTAACCTGCTTGGAATCATACAGATACTCTGGTCCGATGAAACCAACTACAGTATTTACAAGGAACGGACTGTATTTCTTAGCAAATCCATAACAACGAGCCTCCATGGTTACCTGATCCCATCCATGATGTGCATCGGAGGAAAGCTCGGAACCCTGTCCAGTCTCGAAATACATAACGTTCGGGCCGGTACTGGTTGCTTCGTGAAGCATCATATCATGTCCTTCATCAAGCATAGAGCCATTCAGGCCAAATGCTTCATTACCCTTCTGAGAACCTGCAATAGACTGGAACATCAGGTCAATCGGTGCTCCTAATTTATCCATAGCTTCCATCTGGGTGGTTACATGTGCAAGTACGCAGATCTGAGTCGGAACTTCCCATTTGTTCTTAAACTCATCAAAGCTTCTTAAAATTCTCGCAACACTCTCTACAGAATCATCTACCGGGTTCAGACCGATAACTGCGTCACCGCAGCCAAGGCTTAAGCCTTCCATTACGGATGCCATGATACCCTTCGGATCATCTGTGGTGTGGTTCGGCTGCAGACGGGATGAGAATGTTCCCGGAAGGCCGATGGTGGTGTTGCAATGTGCGGATACACGGATCTTCTTTGCCGCATAGATCAGATCCAGGTTGGTCATCAGCTTACATACAGCGGCTACCATCTCACTGGTAAGACCTCTGGATGCACGTTTGATCATGTCCGTTGTGGTGGTCTCGCTCAAGATCCACTCACGGAATTCAGCAACCGTCATACCCTTAATCTCTTTGTAGATTGCCTCGTTGACACCGTCCTGAATGATTCTGGTTACTTCGTCTTCCTCGTAAGGAACTGCCGGATTGTTGCGAAGGTCTTCCAGGGTGATATGGGAAAGTACTACTTTCGCAGCTACTCTTTCCTCTGCGGACTCTGCTGCGATACCTGCCAGTTTGTCACCGGACTTCTCTTCATTGGCTTTCGCCATGACTTCGCGAAGAGATTTGAATTCGTACACTTTGCCGAATAATTTTGTTTTTAAAATCAACCTGTTCACTCTCCTTTATCATGTATTGAAGATTAGAGTTTTTGTGACAACGGGAACGACGCGCCCCTGCGCTACCGGTTCTCCGATGTCGATGTAGTCACCATCATTTGCAAAGATCCCATCAATGCAGATAAATTTTTTCTGGCGCTTCAGGAGTACATTAATGGCGTTTCCAAGCACCTTGGCAATATCATTTTCGATGACCAGGATGAGGGGGTGTGGTCCGGCAATTACCTCTTCCGCCCCATCAACAACCATCTGTGCCAGTTCCTGAATCTCCAGAAAACTGGTATGATATCTGCCTGAAAAAACAATGGCAACCTGTTCAAGCGCACCTTCCGTTTCGTAAAGCTTCAGCTTCCGACGTAAGGATTCCTTGAACATAACCGGGTTCTGTTCCTCATCCTCCGTAAGTTTCAGAACCGGAATGTTTTTTATGGGCAGTTGTCCATCACTGTAGCTGATGGTGCTGCCACTAACATTTGTAGTATGGGTTCCCGCTCCGACTACCGTTGCACGGATCGTCTCAGCCGCGGGATATGTAAGAACCTGTTTCAGAGCCGCATTATTTTTCACTGCTCTGGCAAGAAGTACTCCAACATCTCCATATTCGAACACATTGGCAGGTTCTCCATTATAATAACAGCTCGCCACTCCGCCTGAATAAGTAATGGCGTCAATTTTAGGCTCACTGGTCAGTGGTTTTCCGTCATTTGTATAAAGCCCTGCGTGAAGACTGTCTGCTTCTCTGGCATGAATTGCCATGGCCAGCTGATCTGCCATATATTCGCAGATCTTATAGAGAACGGTTTCCTCTGCCCGGTCACCCACTGCGATGTGAATGCCATGGGCTTCTGCAAGTTTCTGAATCTTCGGGAAAATATAACTGATCCGACCATTTTCAATCTTAATCAGTCTTCCTCCGATATCGAGACAACTCGTTCCCTTCAGGTTTCCCTTCTGGAACAATGCAATATTACTGGTTCCGCCTCCGATATCAATATTCGCTACTGCCTGCCGGTGTTCTTCGGAAAATGCATCTGCCCCTGCTCCTTTTGCAGAAAGAACAGATTCCAAATCCGGTCCTGCAGTTGCTACTACAAAATCACCTGCCATGCTGCTTAAAGAAGCAAGTACCGTATTGGCATTGTGCTTTCTGGCAGTCTCTCCGGTAATGATCACCGCTCCGGTCTGCAGGTCTTCCGGTTTCATTCCGGCGGCCTTATATTCCGCTTCGATGATCTTTTTCACCTTTTCCGCATCAATCTCGGTCTGGGAAAGAAGCGGTGTAAAATAAATCTTGCTCCGGTAGGTAACTTCCTTATCCACGATATTGATCCGGGGTACCACATAGCTGCTGGCTTCATTCTCGATCGTCAGTTTACTGAAAATCAGCTGCGTCGTGGATGTCCCAATATCAATTCCAACACTTAATATGGTTTCTTTCATGGGGATCTCCTTCCATCACAAATCACTTGTCTTCAAAATATTTCAGGAATGGTTCAAATCCGGTACCTTCATAACTGCTGGTAACAAAGATTTCTTTTGCTCCTGCAATCTTCAGATACTTCTGTGCATCCTCCAGCTGTTTTTCAGTTGCCTTGTCACTTTTGGTAACCACCCCGATGCAGGGCTTTGCAAAACTGCTGGAATATCCAGGTGGAAACATGGTACCGTTTTCCGTCGCATCCTGCACAAGGACAATGGTGTCTGCATCCGCTGCTGATACCATCAGTGCACCACGCATATAGGTACGTTCCAGATATTCTCCCGGTGTGTCAATCATATTTTTATTAATGATCTCAACTGCCTGCGTTTTCTTGTATTTCAGCTGCTGGTCGCTTAAATATTGACAAAGAGTTGTCTTCCCTGCCATGGAACGGCCAATCATAATAATTCGTCTTTTCATCTTCTGATCCATCGCAGAGCCTGTCTTTCTACGATCTTGTGATCGTTGTTCCTGCAAATCCCATCTTGTCACACAGCACATGCATAACATCGTGAAGTGCTGCCTCCACATCTGCCACATCACCTGTGATGATCAGGGATCCATTAAACCGATCCACAAATCCAATCTGGATGCCGGCTGCCTTGCTGGCTACATCTGCCGCAATAATAGCTGCCTCACTGGGAGTAATGGTAAAGATTCCGATTGCTCCTTCTGCATCAATCAGACCCATTTTCGCATACAGGGCTTCTACCGGATGGGGAATCACATGAGCCAGTGTTACCTGTTTGCCAGGAACAAACTCCTGTATGATTCGTTCTTTATGGGATTCCTCAAACATTGGATTTCCTCCTTTGCCTGTCTCTAAATTCTTCTGCCTTCATAGGCAGCCAGGAACAGGTCTCTGACCTCCTCTGGCGTACAGTCTCTTGGATTTGTTGCGGTGCATGCATCGTTCATGGCCGCATTTACCATCTCATCCAGTGCTGCCATAAAATCTTCTCTGGAGACTCCTGCTTCGGCAATACTGGTCGGAATATTCAGCTGTTTAATAAGCTGTTTGGTAGAACGGATGACATTAAATGCACTCTGTCGGATACTGCTGCCCTCGAGCCGTGCCAGTCTTGCGATTCTCGCATAGCGCTTTGCATGTACAGTCAGCTTATCGTGACATCCACAGTTGTAGGCCATTACATATGGAAGAAGAATTGCATTGGCACGTCCGTGGGGAATGTGAAAATGTCCTCCCAGTGTATGTGCCATGCCATGATTCAGTCCAAGTCCTGCGTTGCTGAATGCCATTCCTGCCAGACAGGAGGCATGATGCATATGCTGTCTTGCATTCAGGTCATCCGGAGTCTTATAGGCTTTTAACAGATTACTACGAACCAGCTTGATGGCTTTTTCTGCTGCTGCATCCGTAAAATCGTTTGCATTCTTTGATACAAATGCCTCTATTGCATGTGTCAGGACATCAATTCCTGTATCTGCTGTAATAGATGGCGGTACCGTCTTCGTAAGCTCCGCATCCAGAATTGCATCATCCGGAAGAAGTTCATCTGCAACCAACGGATATTTTGCGGACTTTTCCGGGTCACTGATGACTGAAAAGCGACTTACTTCCGTTCCGGTTCCACTGGTAGTCGGAATTGCCACAAACTTGCATTTTTCAGAAAATCCTTCTCTGGCCGACAGATAGTTGATGGCTTTTGCACAGTCAATCGGCGATCCTCCGCCCAATGCCAGAAGTGCCTGTGGTTTAAAATCCGTCATAAGGCCAATCCCTTTCGTAACCGTGGCAATATCCGGATCCGGTTTTACTTCTGAAAAGATCTCATAAGCAATTCCCATCTGATCCAGTACGTCGGTCAGGTAACTGACTTTTCCGCTCTCATGCATGAATTTGTCAGTTACAATAAAGGCCCGCGTCACACCCTTAAGGATTTCACGCAGACCTTCTCTCTCCATGTAGATTCTTGGCTTCACATAATAATTTCCCATTGCTTTTTCCTCCTGTTTCCGCCATCTTCATCATATGAGAAAAAACATCTCATTTTCGCTTCCTCCAATAACGATCCTGATCTGTTCTCGTTATTCAGTTTTCATCATAAATCAAAGTTCGCTCTGAATCCTCTTTACTGCTTCATCTACAGCAGCTGCCGTACCTAAAATTGCCAGACAGGTCAGATGCTGCGGACAATTTCCATTGATCTCAAACACCTCTACATCGGATGCCTTCTGTGCCAGATCGCTGGCATAAATCAGGTCACAGACATTTCCATTACACAATGCAAGCGCGGCATTCTCATGGAACAGAATATCTAACCCTTCCATTCTCGCCCTGCGCATGATAATTTTCTTCGTCCCCTCAGAGACTGTTTTCATTACTCTGATTTTCAAACCAGCCATAATGCGTAGTTCCTCTTTATTTCTTTATAAACATTAAATGAGCAAGTCCCATGGCATAGGATCTCTGCTCACACGTTACTCATTTTTGTTATTTTATTTTCAATCTTGCTCATATTATACTCGACATTCTGTCACAAAGCAAGGTGTATTTGTCATATCTGCATAAAAACTTTTCATTTTCTGTCTTTTTTTTCAAAATTTTCACCACAGATTTTCTCCGGCGGACATTTGTATCTGTCAGCCGGAGGAAATATTATACAATACTATGATTCAAGATACTCGAGTTTGCTCACAGATATTTCATATGCAATTCTTTTCTCACTTTCCTCCTCACTCAGTTTTTTCATGTACTCGCGGCTCTGGATTCTTCCCCAGATCTGTGTGTGGCCTCCCACCTCAAATCCGGATGCAAAACGGGCATTTCTTCCCCAGCAGATGCAGGGAATATAATCAGATTTTCCATAAGGCCGGTTGACAGCCAGTAAAATATCCGCAATCTCACGTCCAAGCGGTGTTTTCCGATAGACCGGTGGTTTGCAGATATATCCGTCCAGAAAGATCTGATTAGTCTTGGCATTCTCCACTTCTTCATCCGTAAACTCCAGTTCCCTTACAAATACAGAAAGAACCAGACGGTTCTTCTTCTCCTCGTGCCGATTGTAGGACCGAAACTGGCCCGCCGCACGGATATAGGCTCCCCGGTAATCCGCATTCACATCAATCAGCCGCTCGGAAATCATCAGCGGAATAATATCACATGAATCGCTTAGCCGTTTTACAGATACATTCAGCATATAGAAGCCTTCCCCAAAAACTTCATGGCTGAATGTGAAGTCGGACACGACTTCCCCTACAATCGACACCTGGTTGTTTTCAATCATCTTATCTGACATCATTTTGTTCTCCCTTCCTTTTGACGAAGTGTCTCTTTTCGTACATTGTCTATAAAATATATTCCCGTTCTTTTCCAAATATTCCAAAAAAGTTAAAAATTATGCGCCTGATGCGAAAAAAGCTTGTATTCCGGGCAAAATATGTTACACTATTAAATTTGTAGGATATTGAGTGAGACAACAAAGAAGAGGTTTTTAGTATGAAACGTGAAGATGTAAGAAATATAGCAATCATCGCTCATGTAGACCACGGCAAGACCACCCTGGTCGATGAGCTTCTGAAACAGAGCGGCGTGTTCCGTGCCAATCAGGAAGTGGCAGAACGTGTCATGGACTCCAATGATATTGAAAGAGAAAGAGGTATCACCATTCTTTCCAAAAACACGGCAGTCTTTTATAAGGATGTAAAAATCAACATCATCGATACTCCCGGTCATGCAGACTTCGGCGGCGAAGTAGAGCGTGTCCTTAAAATGGTAAACGGTGTTATCCTTGTGGTAGATGCTTTCGAAGGTTCCATGCCCCAGACCAAATTCGTTCTGAAGAAAGCGCTGGAGCTGAATCTTCCGG
The DNA here is from genome assembly GCF_020686965.1 of Hominiventricola filiformis. NCBI lineage: Bacteria > Bacillati > Bacillota > Clostridia > Lachnospirales > Lachnospiraceae > Hominiventricola > Hominiventricola filiformis. The sequence continues at coordinate 16,876 of NZ_JAJEPS010000022.1, forward strand.
TAATCGTCTGCATCAACAAAATCGACCGTCCGGAAGCAAGACCGGAAGAAGTCGTAGACGAGGTTCTGGAGCTTCTGATGGATCTGGACGCTACTGATGAGCAGCTGGACTGCCCGTTTGTCTATGCTTCCGCAAAGGGCGGCTACGCTTCCCTGGATCCGAACGAACAGGGCAAGGATATGACTCCGCTGTTCGATACCATTCTGAATTATATTCCGGCTCCGGAAGGTGATCCGGAAGCACCGACCCAGGTACTGATCAGTACCATCGACTACAACGAATATGTAGGCCGTATCGGCGTTGGAAAAGTAGACCGCGGTACCATCTCCGTGAACCAGGATGTGGTTATCGTAAACCATCATGATCCGGATAAGATGCGAAAAGTAAAAGTCAGCCGTCTCTATGAATTCGACGGTCTGAATAAGGTAGAAGTGCAGAACGCAACCATCGGTTCCATTGTTGCCATTTCCGGTATTTCAGATCTGCATATCGGAGATACTCTGTGTGCACCGGAAGCGCCGGAAGCAATTCCGTTCCAGAAGATTTCTGAGCCGACCATCTCCATGCAGTTTAATGTCAATGACAGCCCGCTCGCCGGTACAGAAGGAAAATTCGTCACTTCCCGTCATCTGCGCGACCGTCTGTTCCGTGAGCTGAACACCGATGTCAGCCTTCGTGTGGAGGAGACTGACAGTACTGACAGTTTCAAAGTATCCGGACGTGGTGAGCTTCATCTGTCCGTCCTGATCGAAAACATGCGTCGTGAAGGTTATGAGTTCTCTGTCAGCAAAGCCGAAGTACTTTATCACTATGACGAAAATGGCAAGAAGCTGGAGCCGATGGAGCTGGCTTACATTGATGTAGATGACGAGTTCTCCGGAAGCGTTATTCAGAAGCTGGGTGAGCGTAAAGGGGAACTCCGCAACATGCATACCAACAGCAACGGTTCCACCCGTCTGGAATTTTCCATCCCGGCACGAGGCCTTATCGGATACCGCGGAGAGTTCATGACCGACACCAAAGGTACCGGCGTTCTGAACACTATCTTCAACGGTTATGAGCCGTACAAGGGAGATATCCAGTACCGCAAACAGGGTTCCCTGATCGCATTCGAGTCCGGTGAGTCCATCACCTACGGTCTCTTCAATGCCCAGGAACGTGGTGCCCTGTTCATCGGACCTGGCGTAAAAGTATATGCAGGTATGGTTATCGGACAGACCGGCAAGGCAGAAGATATTGAGATCAATGTCTGCAAAACCAAGAAGCTGACCAATACCCGTTCTTCCAGCGCTGACGAGGCTCTGAAGCTGACTCCGCCGAGAGTATTAAGTCTTGAGCAGGCTCTGGAGTTCATCGACACTGACGAGCTTCTTGAGATCACTCCGAAGACATTAAGAATTCGCAAGAAAATTCTGGACCCGACCATGAGAAAGAGAGCTGCTATCCGTAAATAATCGGATGCGGTTCTATGCAAAAAGGGCATACCGTTCATCATTCGATGAACGGTATGCCCTTTTGTTATATATCATATTCCTTCTTATTCTTCAATCACCAGCTTGGCTGCGCCATACATACCGGCATCATTTCCAAGACTTGCCAGAATAAACTCTGCATCCCTGCATCCGCGGAATACATATTTCACATAATATTTCTGAATGTAATCAATGACGATCTGTCCGGCTCTGGACATACCGCCGCCGATGACAAATACTTCCGGATCTGCAGTTCCTGCCACTGCAGACAGTGCCAGTCCCAGATATTTTCCGAAACGCTCTGCTACTTCACAGGCAAATGTATCCCCATCTTTTACTGCATCCCAAATCTCCCGTGCCGACATGGTCTCCGGATCCAGAACCGTTTTCACAGCGTTCTGTTCCAGCATCCATTTTGCCAGACGGACAATACCGTTGGCGGAAGCCACATGTTCCAGACATCCATGATTTCCACAGCCGCAGGCGCCAGGCACTTCATCGTCCACATGGATGTGTCCAATTTCACCACCTGCTCCGTGTGCGCCGGTAATAATTTTTCCATTAATAATCACACCGCCGCCAACTCCTGTTCCAAGAGTTACCATAACACCGCTCTTATGGCCTGCTGCCGCACCTTTCCACATCTCGCCTAATGCTGCTACATTCGCATCATTTCCGCCCTTGCTGGGCAGTCCGGTCAATTCAGTGAGCTCTTTGGTTACTTCTTTATATCCCCATCCAAGATTGGCTGTATGCGGAACCACACCATTGGCATCAATAGGACCCGGCACACCAATACCGATACCCGCTACATCCTTTTTATCAATTCCTCGTTCCTCCAGCTTGCCAAGCGCCGCTTTCGCAATATCCGGCAGGATCGCAGCTCCTTCATTTTCCGTATGGCTTGGGATCTCCCATTTTTCCAGAAGTTCTCCATCTGTGCGGAACAGTCCCATCTTTACCGTGGTACCTCCCACATCAATTCCAAAACAGTATTCCTGCATATTCCTTTCCCCCTGATTCTCTATTTCTTATTGCGGTTAATGCTCTCCTGTACACGGCGGTACAGCTCCTGAGCCGCATTGTAGCCCATCTTTTTCTGTCTGTGGTTGACTGCCGCAGACTCTACAATAATAGCAAGGTTCCGGCCCGGACGGATCGGAATGGAATGGCAGACGACTTTATTTCCGAGAAATTCCGTGTACTCTTCGTTCAGTCCCAGGCGGTCGTATTCTCTGTCTTTGTCCCACTCTTCCAGACGGATAACCAGATCAATATTCTGGGTCTCCTTTACACTCTCAACACCGTACAGAGTCTTGACATCGATGATACCGATACCGCGCAGCTCGATGAAATGACGGGTAATCTCCGGAGAAGTTCCCACCAGCGTATCGTCGCTGACTTTGTGAATCTCCACTACATCATCAGTAATCAGTCGGTGTCCGCGCTTAATCAGCTCCAGTGCCGCCTCACTCTTACCGATACCGCTTTCACCCATGATCAGAATACCTTCACCGTATACATCCACCAGCACGCCGTGAATGGAAATGCAGGGGGCCAGCTCCACATTCAGCCAACGGATAACTTCCGCCATGAGCGGAGAGGTCATACGGTTGCTGAACAGCAGCGGTTTGTGATATTTTCTCGCCATCTCATACATCTCTTCATCCGGTTCGGTCCGTGATGCATAGATGACACAGGGGATCTTGCTGGACATGAACCTCTCATAGTTCTTCAGCTTCTCCTCTTTATCCTGATTTTTCAGATAGGTGTATTCTACATATCCAATAATCTGTACCCGCTCGCAGGCAAAATGTTCAAAATAGCCTGCCAGCTGAAGTGCCGGACGGTTGATATCCGGGCTGCTGATCTCAATTCCGTCTGTTGCAATATCCGGCGTCAGATTTTTCAGATCAAGCTTCTCAATCATCTTATTTAATGATACTGTCGGCATCGTCGTTTCTCCTGTTCTCTTTTAATTGACCGGATTTTCCACCCACGGGGCGGTACTGTCTTCTTTCGGTCTTTCATAGTTCCAGTATACCTTCTTTATTCGTTCTTCGCAATATGAAAGAACTCAAAAACCTGACGCGCAGAGCGGCTGTTCATACCCTCCACTTTTGCCAGTTCCTCCTCCGTGGCAGACTTGATGTCTTCCAGTGTCTGGAAAGATTTCATCAGCGCTTTTCTCCGCGCAGGACCAATACCAGGAATATCATCCAATACTGAATGCACCTGCTCCTTACTTCGGAGAGAACGGTGATATTCGATGGCAAACCGGTGGGCCTCATCCTGAATCCTGGTCACCAGCCGGAACGCTTCACTGTCCCGGTCAACAGGCAATTCTATGTTATGAAAATAGATTCCTCTGGTCCGATGCTTGTCATCCTTTACCATACCGCAGACCGGCACCTCGATATTCAGCTGCTGCATAACTTTCAGAGCAATATTTACCTGACCACGGCCACCATCCATCATAATCAGATCCGGATAATTTTCATAGTGGGAAAGACGTCTGGTCAGCACTTCCTCCATACTGGCATAGTCATCCACACCCTGCACGCCGCGAATCCTGAATTTCCGGTAATCAGACCTTTTAGGCCGGCCTTTCTCAAAAACTACCATGGAGCCAACCGTCTGGAAACCGCTGATATTGGAAATATCATAGGCTTCTACCCGTTCCAGCTTCGGAAGATTCAGAAGATTTGCAATCTCTTTCATGGCACCGATGGTGCGGCCTTCCTCTCTGCGGATGCGCTCGCGATCCTGCATGAGCACCATATCCGCATTCTTCTTCGCCAGTTCCACCAACTTTTCCTTCTGGCCCTTCTTCGGCACCTGGATATGCACCTTCTGACCTTTTCTGCCGCTCAGCCACTCTTCTATGAGTGCCGCATCCTCGATCTCATACTGCAGCATGATTTCTCTGGGAATGTACGGGGTTCCCGCGTAAAACTGCTTGATAAAAGCAGACAGTACCTCTGGCCGGCTGTCCCCGTTTGCAATCCGCAGGCAGAAATGGTCTCTTCCAATGAGGCGGCCATCCCGGATAAAAAACACCTGTACCACCGCATCATGCTGATCTACAGACATGGCAATGACATCTTTATCCTCCATGTCACTGCTGGTAATCTTCTGTTTCTGAGCAATCTTGGTCACACTGTTTAAAAGTTCCCGGTACTCGATGGCTTTTTCAAACTCCATCTCCTCCGAAGCCTCCAGCATTTTCTCTTCCAGTTCCTTCAGGATCGGTGTATAATCACCATTTAGAAAAGTCAGTACTTTTTTGACAGACTTTGCGTATTCTTCCTTTGAAATATATCCCTGGCAAGGTGCCGGACACTGATGAATATGATAATTCAGACACGGCCGCTCTTTTCCCTGCATCTTTGGCAGCTGCTTGTTGCAGGTCCGGATGCCATACAGTTTATGAATGAGATCTATGGTATCCTTCACTGCCCCTGCAGATGTATAGGGTCCATAGTATTTTGCCTTATCCTTGTACATCTGCCGGGCAAACAATACCCTCGGAAACTCTTCCTGTACTGTCACCTTAATAAACGGATAAGTCTTGTCATCCATCAGCATGGTATTGTATTTAGGACGATGTTCCTTAATAAGATTACATTCCAGCACCAGCGCTTCCAGTTCCGAATCCGTGATAATATACTCAAACCTGGCAATATGGGTCACCATCTGTTCAATTTTTACACCCTTATTCCGGCTGGACTGGAAATACTGTCGTACCCGGTTTTTCAGTGAAATGGCCTTTCCCACATAGATAATAGCATCCTTGTCGTCGTGCATGAGATAAACGCCCGGTTTGGACGGAAGCTTTTTCAGTTCTTCTTCGATATTAAATATTGCCATTTGCTTCTCCTTTTTCCGGATAACGAAAACCGCCAAAGCGCAGGACATTCACTGCGTTCTGACGGCTCTTCCTCAGCTTCTTATTTTCTTATTCCGCAAAAATCAGTTCTTCCTGATGGTATTCTTCCTTGTCACTGCCGTCACGGACTTTGTGGTAAATCTCCATAAATTCCTTACCGGTGATGGTTTCTTTTTCAATCAGGAACTCAGCAATCTTATCCAGATACTCCCGGTTCTCGGTGAGCAACTGTTTTGCCTCGTCATACGCTTCTTTCAAAATCCGCATGACTTCCTCATCCACATGGGATGCGGTCTCGTCACTGCAGTTTAAGACGCTGCCATTGTCGAGATACATACTCTCTCTGGACTCCAGACCCATAAGACCAAACTTATCGGACATACCGTACTGAGTAACCATGGCTCTCGCCAGATTGGTTGCCTGCTGAATATCATTGGAAGCACCTGTGGTAATGGAGTCAAATACCACTTCCTCCGCAGCGCGTCCGCCCATGCAGACTACCAGACGTGCCAGAATCTCATTCTTGGAGAGCAGGAACTTCTCCTCCTCCGGTGTCTGCAGCACATATCCAAGAGCTCCGCTGGTACGCGGAATGATCGTGATCTTCTGTACCGGTTCCGCATCTTTCTGCAGGGCACTGGTCAGCGCATGGCCAACTTCATGGTAAGAAACAATTTTTCGTTCTTCCTCGCTTAAGATCTTGTTCTTTTTCTCTTTACCCATGAGTACTACTTCCATGGCATCGAAGAGATCTTTCTGGCAGATAGCTCTGCGTCCGTGTTTTACTGCCAGGATAGCTGCCTCATTGATCATATTTGCCAGATCGGCACCTACAGCTCCGCTGGTAGCCAGCGCCACTGCTGCCAGATCCACCGTCTCATCCATCTTCACATTTTTCGCATGTACTTTCAGAATGTCCTCACGGCCTTTCAGATCCGGACGCTCCACGATGATCCGGCGGTCAAAACGACCCGGTCGAAGCAGGGCCTGATCGAGAACTTCCGGACGGTTAGTTGCAGCCAGAATGATGCAGGCCTGATTGCTCTCAAATCCATCCATCTCTGCAAGCAGCTGGTTTAAAGTCTGTTCTCGCTCATCATTTCCACCCATGCGGGAATCACGGCTCTTACCGATGGCATCGATCTCATCGATGAATACGATACAGGGGGCATTTTTCTTTGCCTCCTCAAAAAGGTCACGTACACGGGAAGCACCCACTCCCACGAACATCTCTACAAAATCAGAACCTGCCAGAGAGAAGAACGGCACATGTGCCTCTCCTGCCACGGCTTTTGCCAGCAGTGTCTTGCCGGTTCCGGGAGGTCCCACAAGCAGTGCGCCCTTCGGCAGCTTTGCACCGATCTCCGTATATTTCACCGGATTATGAAGGAAATCCACCACCTCTACGAGAGATTCCTTCGCCTCTTCCTCACCTGCCACATCCTTAAATGTGACACCTGTCTCTTTTTCAATATATACCTTGGCTTTGCTCTTGCCGACACCCATCATGCCGCCACCGCCGCCCATCCGGCGCATGAGCAGGCCGAATGCCAGCCACAGAAGCAGGATCGGTGCCAGAATTGAGATGATATTCCATATGATCACTGACCAGGTATCCTGAATGTACGGTTTAATCTCCACGCCCTTTTCCTTCATGAGAGGCAGGAGTCCTTCATCGTCCATCTTTCCTGTATAATAAGTAACTTTAACCGTCTTGTTTTCCTCACTCTTCGGAGTGATCTCCCAGGTCGCGCCCGTATCCTCTACGGATGCAATCTCATCGTTTTCGAGCATTTCCAGAAATTTATCGTAGGTAACTTCCTGTGTCGTGGCCTGCGTGTACTGATCCCGCACAAAGCCCCAGAGAAGAAAGCCTATCATAAGAAACACCAGAAACATCATCATGTTCTGGGTGTTCTTTGGAAATCTTCCGTTATTCTTGTTGTCTCCATTTCTGTTCGGAGTCGTGTTTTTGTCCATCTTTTTCCTCCTTGCGCGTAGCACTTCTTATTATAGTGAACCTTCCTTTATAAATCAATACACCTCCGATGAAAATTTGGTGACGAATTATTAAATAAGTATAAATCTAAATTCCGTAAAATTTTTAGTATGTTTTTTATGGATTTTTGGAAGTGGCGGAGATATAATAAATAATGTTTTTTTAATTTGGTAAAATTTTTTAATATATACATTCAGGAGGAATCAGCCATATGCCAGTAAAGTATGTATTTGTCACCGGAGGCGTTGTATCAGGACTCGGCAAGGGAATCACTGCCGCATCTCTGGGCCGTCTTCTGAAAGCACGCGGTTATAAAGTAACCATGCAGAAATTCGATCCTTATATTAATATTGACCCTGGTACCATGAATCCAGTACAGCACGGTGAGGTGTTCGTCACCGACGATGGAACCGAAACCGATCTTGATCTGGGACATTATGAGCGCTTCATCGACGAGAGTCTTGATAAAAATTCCAACGTAACAACCGGTAAGGTTTACTGGTCTGTTCTTCAGAAGGAGCGCCGCGGTGATTACGGCGGAGGAACCGTGCAGGTTATCCCACACATCACCAATGAGATCAAAAGCCGTTTCTATCGGAATTTCACTTCCGAAGATACACATATCGCGATTATCGAAATCGGAGGAACCGTCGGTGATATTGAGAGCCAGCCATTCCTGGAAGCCATCCGCCAGTTCCAGCATGAGGTAGGACACAACAATGCCATTCTCCTTCATGTAACCCTGATTCCTTATCTGAAAGCATCCGGTGAGATGAAGACCAAACCGACTCAGGCTTCTGTCAAAGAACTGCAGGGAATGGGCATCCAGCCGGACATCATCATATGCCGTACAGAACTCCCGCTGGAAAAAGGCATCAAAGACAAGATTGCCCTGTTCTGTAATGTGCCGAAGGATCACGTACTGCAGAATCTGGATGTAGAATACCTTTATGAAGCACCGCTTGCCATGGAGCAGGAGCATCTTGCTCAGGTAGCCTGCGAGTGCCTGAATCTGCCATGCCCGGAACCAGATCTGACCGACTGGACCGAAATGGTTAACAAACTGCGTCATCCGACCACCGAAGTGACCGTTGCCCTTGTCGGAAAATACATCCAGCTTCATGACGCCTACATTTCTGTAGTAGAAGCACTGAAACACGGCGGCATTGACAACCACGCCGTAGTCAATATCAAATGGATTGACTCTGAGACTGTAACTCCTGAAAATGTGAACGAACTGCTCTCTGACGTGAGCGGTATCCTCGTGCCGGGGGGCTTTGGCCACCGCGGAATCGAAGGCAAAATCACCGCTATCCAGTATGCCCGCGAACACAATGTACCATTCCTCGGCCTGTGCCTCGGCATGCAGCTCTCCATCGTAGAGTTTGCCCGCCACGTAGTCGGTCTGGAAGGCGCACACAGCATCGAGCTTGACCCGAACACCGCTTATCCGGTCATTGCACTGATGCCGGATCAGAACGGCGTGGAGGATATCGGCGGAACCTTACGTCTCGGCTCCTGCCCATGTGTTCTTGATAAAAACTCCAAGGCCTATGAGTTGTACGGCGAAGAACTGATCCACGAACGTCACCGGCATCGTTATGAGGTAAATAACGATTACCGTTCCACTCTCGTAGATCATGGCATGTCCCTCTCCGGACTGTCTCCGGATGGAAGAATTGTGGAGATCATCGAACTCCCGAATCACCCGTTCTTCATTGCCACACAGGCTCACCCGGAACTCAAATCCAGACCAAACCGCCCACATCCGCTGTTCAAGGGATTCGTAGCAGCCGCACTGAAGGCGAAATAAAAATAATAGATATAACACAAAAACTCTCAGGCCGGACAACCTGAGAGTTTTTGCGTTGAATATATATACTACTAAGGGGATAGAGAAAAGCAAAAAATAAAGAGACAGTACTGATCTTCAGTGCTATCTCCCTTGATAACTGGTTTCCGCTTTTCAATTATCAGAAGTCGTATCTTCTTCTGATGATTTGTATTATAACCTCTTTTTTTCGGATGTCAATGCTATTGAAATAGATCCGTAGAATTTTCAGTTTTTTTACATTTCACTGTAATTTTTTCTGCAAAAGATTCCATTCACAAAACAAACTCTCACACAAACGAAAAATCTTCATGAAAATATGGTGTTGTTCATAATTTGTTCATTTATCCTTCAAAAAAGGTTCACGATATGCACATGATTCCTTCACGATTATTGCATATAATAAAACCATCAAAACAAAGACAGCCAGTAACATTTTAAATAAACTTTTTCATAATAATGCCGGAGTAGCAGTCTCCGGCATCCTCCCTTTTCAGGTTCTCCTTTTATGGAGAACCCTTTTTTGTACTTTTTCGCATTGAAAGTGTCATTTTGTGTACAAACTTCTGTTTTTATCAATCGTCATCATCATCATCGTCATCATCATCATCGTCATCATCATCATCGTCATGATCATCATCATCGTCCCAGTCGTCATCATCAAAATCATCATTGACATCATCTGTCTCCTGGTATTCCGAATCGCATTCCAGAATAGAACCGTTCACTGCATCAATGGTATAATCGTACTCTACTCCATCCCGGAAGAACTCAATCTCATATTCCAGCCTTCCATCATCATTATCAAGCTTTGCCTTGGAGAACGTCACGTCTGCCACTTTCAATCCTGCATGACTGGTGGCAGTTTCTTTTGCTTTATCAACGCTGATGGTGCTCGATGCCGCCGGCTGAGCCGCCGTTTTTACTTCTGTCTTTGTTTCCTGCTTTGGCTGTTGCTTTACTTCCGTCTTCGTTTCCTGCTTTGGCTGTTGCTTTACTTCCGTCTTCGTTTCCTGCTTAGACTGACTGGACTGCTGTGGCTGGCTCTGTACGACTGTCTCGGTCTCTTTGCTCTTGCTTCTGATGCTGCCGCTCACTGCATCAATTTCATATTCGTATTCTGTATTGTCTTTAAAAAATTCTACTTCATAAACCGGCACACCGTCTTCTGTGTCAGCCTTTTCTTTTGTAAATGTCACTTCCGCTGCTTTCAGTCCTGCATCTGTAAGTGCTTTGTTTTTCGCCTCTTCCAGCGTAATCTGCTTTATCTCTTCTTTTACTGCATTGCTGCCGGTTTCCTGTTTTGCCTCTTCTTTTTTCTCTTCCTTTGCCGTAGTCTGGGCTCCCGGAAGCAGTTTTACATCCTTCTTTACAACTGCACCGCTGGATGCTTTGATCCAGTAATCATATTCTGTGTTATTGGCAGTAAATTCTACATCATAAATGAACTGTCCCTGCTCATAATCAAAGTCTGCTTCCACATCTGTGGCGCTTACCGGATCAATTCCGGCATCCGCAAATGCGAAATTAATGGCATTTCCCGCTCCTATGGATGACTTTTCGGCAATACTTCCCGCTGCAAATACGGTTCCTGTTCCAAGCAGCGCCAATGCTGCAGCTGCACAGGCGGTAGTCATAATGGTTCTCTTCTTCATACTGTAATCCCCTTTCCTGACAGTTGTTCTTTGTTATGGGTACAGCATACAATACAAAGATTAGAGAAACATTAGAAACGTAAAAATACTTCCTTTTCCCGGAACACTTTCCACCTGAACCGTTCCGCCATGAAATTCAGCAATCTGCCGCACCATGGAAAGTCCAAGACCTGTTCCTTCTCCGGTTCTGGAACTGTCAGTTTGATAAAATCTTCTGAAAATTCTTTCCTGCTCTTCCCGTGCAATTCCAATTCCGTCATCTTCCACGGAAAGTCTGATCTCATCCGTGTTTTTTTCAAGCTTTACCAAAATATGACCATTTTCTTTTCCATAACGATAGGCATTGGAAATAAGGTTCACAAGCAGCCGCGTCAATAACATCTGATTTCCGGAACAGGTAATTCCTTCCTGCACCTGCCTGGTAAGGGTAATCCCCTTTCTACGGATCAGTGCCATATCTTCGCATACAGATTCTGCAATTTCTGATAGAGATACCTGTTCTTTTTTGTATTTATCTGTCTTCAGTTCCAATCTGGTATACATGAGCAGATCCTGAATCAGTTTTGACATTTTCCGGCTCTGCCTCTCAATAACGTTCAACGCGTGCTGATATTCTTCCGGACTTTTTTCCTCGCCCATCATCAGTTCGCACTGGGCAAGTATCACTGCCACCGGTGTACGGAGCTCATGGGAAGCATCTGAGGTAAACTGCTTTTCCATCTCAAAGGCCTGGTCAAGCCGCTCAAACATACCATTGAATCCTGCTGCCAGCTGATGCAGTTCATCCTGCCCTTCTCCCACATCAATCCTCTTTTTCAGGTCGTTTCCATTGCAGATTTCTTCCGCAGTCTCCGATATTTTCCGGACAGGCCACAGCATTCTTCCTGCAATTATGTAGCCTCCAATGACCGCCAATATCAGCAAAACCGGCATAAGCACTAGGGAAAGCCGGGTAATTGAAGACATTTCCGCACGGGTCTGCTCTTCGGATACTACGCCTCTGAGCCAGAGACCGTCAAGACCTTCTCCTTCAAGCTCCCGGTCAAAGATATAATACAGCACACCTTCCACTTTCAATTTCCGGATTACTGCATTTTCCAACGGTATTTCCAGACTTTCCATGGCAATCGGATTTTCTCCATAAAGAAGACTCTGGCTGCTGTCATACAATGCCGTATAGATCCCGTTCACCTGATCCAGAAAGTCGTCATCTACTTCCAGATATCCGTCCTTCCAGGCCATAAACTGATCTACATCGCCGGCAAGATTCATCTCATCCAGAGTCTCATAAAATTCAATTTCATCTACATTATTTTCCACCGTCTCGATCAGTCCGTCCCTGACGGTCTTCTGAATCACCTGATGACTGACCGATAAAAGAACACCATAAGTCAGAGCCACCATCAAAACCAGTGCCCCTGCAAACCATAATGTGATCTTCATACGGATGGACCATTTTTTCACTATGCTTCCTCCCTGAGCACGTAGCCGCGGCCACGTACGGTGTGAATCAGACGCTTTTCATGTCCACCGTCGATTTTCTTTCTCAGATAGCTGATATAAACGTCTACCACATTAGTTCCGCCTTCATAGTCAAAATTCCAGATATGGTTTTCTATCTTTTCTCTGGATAACACGATGCCCTGATTCAGCATGAGATATTCCAGAAGTGCATACTCTTTTGCGGAAAGTTCGATGAGTTTTCCACCGCGGGTCACACGATGGGATCCACAATCCACCGTCAGATCATCAATTGTCAACAGATTGGTGGATTTTCCATGAGAAATGCGGAGTGCCGCCCGGACTCTTGCCGCCAGTTCTTCCAGTGAAAATGGTTTTACCAGATAATCGCAGGCTCCGCTATCCAACCCTCTTACCCGGTCTTCAATGGCATCTCTCGCCGTCAGAAACAAAACCGGAGTCTCTTTTCCTGACGCGCGCAGAGCCTCCAGTACCTGATATCCATCCGCTTTCGGCATCATAATATCCAGAAGTACTGCATCATACTCTGTATAAGAGAGAATATCCATGGCTTCTGCCCCGTCATAGCAGGCATCCACACTGTATCCCTCTGATTTTAACTTCTGCAGGATAATCTCATTTAAATCCCGTTCGTCTTCCGCTACCAATAGTCTCATAATTTTTACTCATCCCATCCATCAAACAAACGGATATTTACGCAGATCTGTCTGACCTGCTGCCCCTCCTTCAGATGCTGTTCCAGATCTCTTGGATCCGAAATCGGGGGAAGATTCACCTCATCCTCGGAAAGTTCCAGTTCAATCCAGTCGTAAAGGGCTGCATTGGCTTTCTCAATCACTTCCTCCAGAGTTTCTGCCTCCGCCTCACAGCAGGCCAGATCCGGAAGTACTGCTTTCCAGGAACCATTTTCTTCTTTTCCAATCACTGCCGGATATGTGAATTTCATATTGCATTCTCCTTTCGCTTCGCTGTTTACGCGAATCGTTATTCCACTGCGTCTCCGCGGTCGCTGACCAGATGAAGGCCTACACTTTCCACTCTTCTGGAAAGACAGCCGCGGCATTCTGCCGCTTCCTCACCGGTGCAGATTTTATTGTCATAGAGTTCATACTGCTTCCGGTTTTTCACCGGAGACAGATTCGGCATTACCACGTTGGCTCCCACGGCAAGCCCTTTTTCTCTTCCTCGAGGATCCATGGTGCCAAGGGCCGTCGTTGCCGGAAGAAGTACCTTCGGCAGCAAAATCCGGATTACAGACAAAAGATACAATGTCAGTTCCACGCTCCCTGCCGGTTCCTTTGCAAATGCTGTATCGTGGTGAGGAATGAAGGGACCAATGCCCACCATCTGAGGCTCCAGTTCCTTAAGAAACAGAAGATCCTCTGCCAGACATTCTTCGGTCTGGTTAGGTGAACCCACCATAAATCCTGCCCCCACCTGATACCCAAGGATTTTCAGATTTTTAAGACATTCCATACGGTTCTGAAGGCTCATTTCTTCTGGATGGAGCGTCCGGTAATGGGTTTCATCCGCTGTCTCATGACGCAGAAGATACCGGTCTGCCCCGGCCTTACGGAATCTTTGGTAACTCTCCATAGAACGTTCCCCTATGGACAAGGTCACAGCACACTCCGGATATTTTTCTTTTATCCTTCGGATAATGTGTTCCATCCGTTCGTCGCTGTAATACGGATCTTCCCCTCCCTGCAGTACAAAGGTCCGGAATCCCAGCTCATATCCATTTTCACAGCAGGCAAGGATCTCCTCTTCTGTCAGCCGGTAGCGTTTCGCATTCCGGTTGCCCCTGCGAATACCGCAGTAATAGCAGTTATTTTTACAGTAATTGGTAAACTCAATGAGACCTCTGGTATAGACCTTATCCCCATAATATTTCTTTCGGAGCTCCAGTGCACGCTCTGCCAGAAGCTCTCTTACCTCCGGATCATGGGCACACCGGATCAGCTTTACGAACTCTTCTTTATTAAGATTCTGATTCTCCAGAAACTTCTGTGCTATTTTCTCCATGACCTGTCTTCCCCCAATCGTCATAGTCATCCAGGAAATTATATTCCATGTCATCCTTGTGATAACCGATAATGGTCCGCAGGTTGACATTATGCACACTGTTGAAAATATTATACTCAATCACGTCACTGGTTTCACGGAATTTTGCAACCAACTCTTTCATTTCATCCCGCTTTGAGCCCTTTGCTCCTCCACAGGTGGCGCAGTTCTCAGTAAAACGGCATGCACACTGAATGAAATGCAGCTGGTGATAATCGCGCCATGCCTTGATATCCGCCTCTTTTACCATATACATAGGCCGGATCAGCTCCATACCTTCAAAATTCTTACTGTGAAGCTTCGGCATCATCGTCTCGACTTTTCCGCTATAGAGCATTCCCATAAGTACGGTTTCAATCACGTCGTCAAAATGATGTCCCAGAGCAATCTTGTTGCAGCCCAGTTCTTTCGCATGGGAATAAAGATAGCCTCTTCTCATTCTGGCGCACAAATAGCAGGGATTTTTATCCACTTCTGCTACAATGTTAAAAATATCACTTTCAAAAACAGTCAGCGGAATGCCCAGAACCTTCGCATTATCCTGAATAATCTTCCAGTTATCCGCATTGTATCCCGGATTCATGACCAGAAATACCAGTTCAAAAGGATATTTTCCATGACGCTGCAGTTCCTGTAAAAGCTTTGCCATAAGCATAGAATCCTTACCGCCGGAAATGCAGACTGCGATCTTGTCCCCCGGCTGGATGAGATCGTATTTCTGTACTGCTTTGGTAAAAGCTCTCCAGATGGATTTTCTGAACTTTTTAATGAGGCTCCGCTCGATTTCTTTGGTTTTCTCCTTCATGATGTCTTCTTCGGAAATAAATCTTCCCAGCTGAAGGCGCAAGAATGCACGGTACCCCCCTTCCACATTTCCTGCATCATAGCCAGACAGGCAGAGAAGCTCCACATATTCCACACTACGCTCTCCGGTATGACAAAGTAACCAGACCGGTTTATCTTTTGGAATCTCATCCATCCGGTCTGAAAATTCTTTCATGGGAATGTTGATGGCTCCTTCAAAAGTACCTCTCCGGAATTCCTCTTCGGGACGCACATCCACGATGGTTGCCTCTCCGGGAGCCAGCTTTTCCAGCTCTTCTATGGTAATTACTTTCATTCCTGACCTCCTGTTACCGTGGTCTCCGGCTGTTTTAGTGCTTTTTCCTTCCGGTTCACGGTCAGATCTTTGACGACTTCACCGGCGATGATAAGACCTACGACAGACGGAACAAATGCCGTACTTCCTGGAATTGCCCGTCGCTCCGTACATTTTCTCACAGCACCCGGCGGGCAGATGCAATGTTCTCTGCAGCTGATCGCCATATCGTCGATAGGCTCTAAGGGCTGTTCTTTGGAATATACCACTTTCAGGTGGCGGATTCTTCTCTTCTTCAGCTCCCGGCGCATCACCTTTGCCAGCGGGCAGACAGAAGTTTTGTAAATGTCAGCCACCTCAAAAGCAGACGGATCCAGCTTATTGCCGGCTCCCATGGAACTGATAATCGGTACGCCGCAGGCATTCGCCTGCTCCACCAGCTGAATTTTACCAGTCACCGTATCAATAGCATCCACCACATAATCATACTGGCTGAAATCAAACTGATCTGCCGTGTTCGGCATGTAAAACGTCTTGTAAGTATGAACCACCGCATGGGGATTAATATCCAGAATGCGATCTTTTGCCACATCCACCTTATATTTTCCAATGGTACTGCGGGTTGCAATAATCTGGCGGTTAATATTGGTCAGGCACACTTTATCATCATCGACAAGGTCCAGAGTGCCCACACCGCTTCTTGCCAGCGCCTCCACAGTATATCCACCCACGCCGCCGATACCGAAAACAGCTACTCTGGCATCTGCCAGGCGTTCCATATTCTCTTTTCCAAGTAAAAGTTCTGTTCTTGAAAACTGATTCAACATTGATTCCATCATCTCCTTTGCCGGACATTGAAAAGCTCTGTCCGCATTTATCCCCGGGCAGAGCCTATCTTTCGTTTATGTCCAGTCTCTTAAAATACTTTTACAATTCTGCCCTATTCTCAACGAAAGGTCAAGAATTATTTATGATGAGCCAATCTTTTTCATCAGCACATTTTCATTTACGCCATCTTTATAAAGATCTGAGATCAAAGCCACCTTTTTATAACCCTTTGACATATAAAGAGCCTTGGCTCTTGGATTAAACCCACTGACACAAATAAAGAGATTTCTGACTCCCATTGCCCTTCCGATTGCTTCAAATGTATCCAGGAACTGATGTCCGATGCCCATTCCCCGATAATTCTTCTTCACGCCAAGAAGTGCCAGATAGGGCCACAGTCCAAACATTCCCTTCCATTCACAAATCATCAGACCTGCCGCCTCTCCGGAAGAGGTCTCTGCAATAAATACCGTTCCATCTCTCAGTCCTTCTGCCAGCGTATCTCTCAAAAGGCTCTCATCCGGGACATAATAATGATCCCAGAGCGCACTGTCACGCATCACATCCACATAATCTTCCAGTCTTTCCGGAACTCCTTTTTTGATCGTTACCTGCATTTTTTATCCCCCTTCTGTTGGCGCCCCCAGTGCCAGTTTCTCTTTTTTTATCATACCCTCAGTCGGGGCAGTCTGTCAATGGCAGCCTCTATTTCACAAACATCCGCACCAGTTTTTCTTTCCATCCGGTATAAGGCTGATAACGCATAGGCAGGTCCATCCATGTGTATTTTTTCACGATGCTTTTCTCATGACTGAAGGTCTCAAAACTTTTCTTTCCATGATAAGAGCCCATTCCACTGTTTCCGACGCCGCCAAATCCCATTTGGGATGTAGCCAGATGAATAATGGTATCGTTGATGCAGCCGCCTCCAAAGGAAGTATATTCCAGTACATTTTTCTCTGTTTCCCGATTTTCTGTAAAAAGATACAGTGCCAGCGGTTTCGGTCTGCGATTTACAAAAGCAATGGCTTCTTCCATGGATCCAACAGTCAGTACCGGCAGAAGAGGTCCAAAGATTTCTTCCTGCATGACTGCGTCATCCTCTGTCACCTGATCCATAACAGCAGGGGCAATCCGTAATGACGCCGTATCATTTTCTCCGCCCAGAATCAGTTTTTCTTCTTTCATAAGTCCCAATACCCGGTCAAAATGTTTCCGGTTGATCATCTTTCCATAGTCCGGATTCTTCAGAGGATCTTCCCCGTACATGGCACGGATTTCCGATTTCAGGAGCTTTAAGAACTCCTCCTTCACCGCTTCGTGCACCAGCACATAATCCGGTGCCACACAGGTCTGTCCGCAATTCAGATATTTTCCAAAAGCAAGCCTTTTCGCCGTCAGTTTCAGATTGGCGCTTTTATCAATGATACAGGGACTCTTTCCTCCCAGCTCCAGAGTAACAGGAGTCAGATTTGCAGCTGCTTTTTCCATGACCATCTTTCCCACCTGCACACCGCCGGTGAAGAAAATATAATCAAATTTCTGAGAAAGAAGGTTCTGGTTTTCCTCGCGACCACCTTCTATAACCGTTACATACTCCTCGGGAAATACGTCTGCAATCATCTTTTTCATCACCGCAGATGTTGCCGGTGAGTAAGCAGACGGTTTCAGTACACAGCAGTTTCCTGCTGCCAGCGCACCGATGAGAGGTTCCAGCGTAAGAAGCACCGGATAATTCCACGGTGACATGACGAGCACCACGCCGTAAGGTTCCTGTACAGTAAAGCTTCTGGCATGAAACTGTGCCAGTGGGGTAGGAACCCGTTTCTCCCGGCTCCATTTCTGCACATGCTTTTTCACAAAACGAAGTTCAGAGAGCGTCAGTCCCACCTCGCACATGTAGCTTTCGGCTCTGGATTTTCCCAGATCCTTTTTCAGTGCTGCATATAGCTCCTGCTCACAGTTTAAAATTCCCTGCTCAAGCCGATTCAATGCCTGAATACGCTGCGCAAGCTCACATGTTTTTCCTGCTGCAAAATATTCCTGCTGTTTTTTTATCATTTCTTCTATTGTCATGGACATGCGATACTCCTATTCTTTCACTTTGTAATAAATCTGCTCCAGTTCTTTACGGTTCATGAGTACTGGTACCGGATACAGCGGATTACCCTCCTGATCAGCATGTTTCGCCATCATGGAGATATCTTTTTCATGGATACCGGAGATCGTCCTTGGTATTCCCATGGAATCATTCATTTTCTGGATCCACCGGATAAAATCTCTGGAGGCCTCTCTGTCATTCAGTTTCTCATCCACAACCCCTGCTTTTCTTGCAAGACATGCCAGTTTTTTCTCGCAGGCCGGTCCATACATTCGAAGCACCACCGGAAGAATAACCGCATTGGCAAGTCCGTGCGGAGTGCCATACTGTCCGCCCAGCGAATGTGCCACTGCATGAACATAACCTACATAGGACTTGGTAAATGCCACACCGGCACAGTAAGCAGCCTTAAGCATGCCTTTTCTTGCTTCCTTATTATGTCCGTCATCATATGCGTTTTTCAGATGCTGATGAATCAGCGTCACCGCCTCTTCTGCCATCTTTCTCGTCTCTTTTGTCGTAGAACCTCCGATATAGGCTTCCACCGCATGGGTCAGGGCATCCATACCGGTCGTTGCCGTAATCATCTTCGGAAGGCCGACCGTTTCATGATACTCAAGCACCGCATATCGGGGAATCAGGCTGAAATCATTAATCGGATATTTATAATGTTTCTCACTGTCCGTGATGACTGCAGCCAGAGTCGTCTCGCTTCCGGTTCCTGCTGTGGTCGGAATTGCAATAAGCAATGGCAGTTTTTTGTGTACTTTCAGAAGTCCTTTCATCTGGCTGATACTCTGATGCGGTTTTACAATTCTCGCACCGGCCGCCTTGGCACAGTCCATGGAAGAACCGCCTCCGAATGCAATAATTGCCTGAGCGCCTTCCTTCAGATACAGATCCTTCGCCTCTTCCACGTTCCAGATGGTCGGATTGGCGACCGTTCTGTCATAGATACAATAGGAAATATCATTTTCTTTCAGCGTTTTTTCCAGGAACGCAGTCAGACCCAGGGAACGAATACCGGCATCCGTCACGATCATGACGGAACCGACTCCATGCTTTCTCAAAACATCAGGAATACCGGCATCAGAAGGGATGATTTTCGGGTTGCGATAAGGCAGCACCGGCAGTGCTGCACGAAATGCCAGTTGAAATACGCGGCAGTAGATTCTTCTTAATACAAACATAATATTTTGCTCCTCAAACTATTTCTTCTTATTATACTGACGCGAAACGAAAAAAAGGTCAAGCTTTTTAAAGCCTGGCCTTTCATTTTCTCTTATTTTTCCACTCCTGCCTTCTCACAGATGTCATTGAGACAGCACTTTTCACAATGAGGTTTCGTCCTGGCGGTACAGACATCTCTTCCGTGGTTCACCAGACGATGACAGAAATCACTGCCCTCTTCCGGCGGTACCAGTTTCCACAGCGCCATCTCCACCTTCTTCGGATCCTTGATACCATCTACAAGTCCCATCCGGTTCACCAGTCGAATGCAATGGGTATCCGTAACAATGGCAGGTTTGTGAAATACATCTCCCATAATCAGATTGGCACTCTTTCTGCCAACACCCGGTAATGCCAGCAGTTTGTTGAAATCATCCGGCACTTTCCCACCGTACTCCTCTTTCAGCATCTTCATGCAGGCACTGATATCCCGTGCCTTGCTCTTACCAAGTCCACATGGGCGAACGATCTCCTCGATCTCATCTACATTCGCTGCTGCCAGTGCATCCACGCTCGGAAACTTTTTATAGAGATCCTCTACTACTACATTTACTCTGGCATCGGTACACTGGGCTGCCAGCCTCACACTGACCAGCAGTTTCCATGCATCATCATAATCCAGCGTACAGTCTGCATCCGGATATTCATTTTTCAGGCGCTTGATGATCTCCAGCGTCCGCTCTTTCTTCTGTTCTTCGTTCATGGTTATGATCCCCAAATCCACATTCCGGCATCATACCCACAGCGCGCTAGTCTGGATCCACGATCCGATAACCAACACCCACCTCGGTAAATATGTACTGAGGCTGAGCCGGATTATGTTCTATCTTTCTTCTGATGTTTGCCATGTTTACGCGCAGAATCCGGTTATCATTCTTCATGTTTGGTCCCCAGATTTCCTTGATAAGGAAATCATAGGTCAGTACTTTTCCCGCATACTTTCCAAGAAGACTCACGATCTTATATTCATTCTGCGTAAGACCCGCATCCTGCTCTCCCACGTAAACCCGGTGTTTATCATAGTCTATCACAAGATCACCGGAACGGAAAGTCCCTGTCTGCATTCCCTCCGGTGTAAGATAAGAAAACCTTGCATGGCGGATCGCAGTCCGCAGTCTGGCAAGCAGTTCAGAAGTGCCAAAAGGCTTTGTAATGTAATCATCAGCTCCCAGATCCAGTGCTTCCACCTTATCCCGCTCGTGACTTCTGGCGGATACCACAAGGATCGGCATACCGGACCATTCTCTGACACTCTTTAAAATCTTCATGCCGTCCATATCTGGAAGACCCAGATCCAGTATCACCACATCCGGGCACTGGGATGTAATCATGCTGTAGGCTTCCGCCCCGTTCACCGCCATGATCACTTCATAATTATTTGCTTCCAGAATCGTCTTCATAAAATTCCGGATACTTTTATCATCTTCAATGACAAGGACTCTGTCTTTAATCTCCATCTGTCTCGTCCTCCTCCATAGGCAGCCAGAACATCACTCTGGCACCGCCTGCGCTCATGTTTTCCGCTTTCACACCGCCCTTATGTGCCGTGATAATGCTCTTGCACACAGATAGCCCAATGCCCATATTCCGCTTGGCATCATATTCTTCTCCATCCTCCTCAGAATGGATCTTCCCTTCAAACATCTCCGGAAGCACTTCCGGCTTAATTCCCTGGCCGTCATCCTCCACAGCAACTAAAAGTTTTCCGGGTTCATGAATTACTACAATCCGGATCAGTTTTGTTGTCTTTCCATGCAGTACCGAATTTTCCAGCAGATTGACCAATACCTGCTCAATCAGAATTCCATCCATGGGCACCATAAGAAATTCCTGCGGCATCTCCACATCTATTTTTACATCCGGGAACCGCTTTGCAAATTTGATCACTGCACTGCTGATAATCTCTTCCACAACCTCTTCTTCTGTCTTGATCTGCGTATTATCTCCATGAATTCGTGTGACAGACAGAAGATTCTCCACAATCCGGATCAGCCACTGTGCCTCATCCTTGATATCCTGTACCAGCTCCATCTTCTTCTCTTCTGTCAAAATCTCATGATTGTCGAGAATACCGGAAGCCGATCCGACGATAGAGGTAAGCGGAGTCCGGATATCATGAGAAACCGCTCTCAGAAGATTGGCCCTCATCTTCTCCTTTTCCACTTCCAACTTAATCTGCTCCTGCTGCTTGATCTGTGTCGTAAGTGTTCCGACACTGATCGAAACCGCCAGCATGCTCAAAAATGTAAGCGGATACCCTGTAATCGTAAAATTAAATTCAAAATAGGGGTAGGTAAACACATAATTAACACCTACTACTGCTACCATGGATGCGACAAGTCCATAAATATATCCATCTGTAAATCTGGAAATAAATAAAACTGCAAGCACAAACAGCAGCGGCACATGGCTGTCTGAATTGGAACTTACAAATTGCTGCAGAAGATAAACTGCAACGGATGTTGCACCCAGAATTCCGATGGTAATCAGAGTATCTTTGACCGTAATCTGGCTCTTCAGTTTTTCCATACTTTTTTCTCCGTTTTTAATGACCTTATCATATCCCAGCAACACCCTTGATGTCAATCTGAGAAAAAAGAGGCTCTGTCGCAAAGCCTCTCTTTTTCTAATCAAAGAATGATTTTCCATTTTTTACGATTCCGTAAATTTTCTGAACAAGAATTACCGGCAGACTCACCAGAATATAGATTGTGGGAACGCCTCCCAGAACTACCATGAATGCTACCAGCAGCATATTTCCTAAATTACCCATAGTCACTCCTCTTTTCTCATTAAAATCTGATCATCGGAATCATATCACAGGTATTTTTTTCTTTCTATATGTCAATGCCGATCTTAACGTGATGTTAATTCCTATTCATTTTTCTTAGCTGATTTTTAACGTCGAAATTTGTAAATTTTATTTCACATGAAATGTATGCAAATTTTGCACAAAACATCTATCATTTTTCTCGGCATTGTAGTAATATTGTATATGAGATATCACTTCAGGAGGGGAGTATTATGGCAAAGGAAATGATCGCAATGCTTTTGGCCGGTGGCCAGGGTTCCAGACTCTATGCACTGACCGAAAAACTTGCAAAACCTGCAGTTCCATTCGGCGGTAAATATCGTATTATCGATTTCCCGCTTTCAAACTGCATTAATTCAGGTATTGACACGGTAGGTATTCTTACCCAGTACCAACCGCTTGTTCTTAATGAATATATTGGAAATGGACAGCCCTGGGATCTGGATCGTCTTTATGGTGGTGTTCATGTTCTTCCGCCGTACCAAAAAGCATCCGGCTCCGACTGGTACAAAGGTACAGCAAATGCCATCTATCAGAATATTTCATTTATTGAACGTTATGATCCTGAATATGTCATCATTTTATCCGGAGACCAGATCTGTAAACAAGATTACAGCGATTTTCTTCGATTCCACATGGAAAAAGGGGCCGAATTCAGTGTCGCTGTCATGGAAGTTCCATGGGACGAGGCTTCCCGTTTCGGTCTGATGGTAGCGGATGAAAATGACCGGATTACGGAGTTCCAGGAGAAGCCGAAGAATCCGAAATCCAATCTTGCATCCATGGGTATCTACATCTTCAACTGGGATATCCTTCGCAAATATCTGGAAGAAGATGAGCAGGATCCAACCTCCGAAAATGACTTTGGTAACAACATTATCCCGAATCTCCTCAGAGATAACCGCAAGATGTATGCTTACCATTTCAACGGATACTGGAAGGATGTCGGAACCATCTCTTCTCTGTGGGAAGCTAATATGGAGGTTATGGATCCAGAGCACAGCGGTATCAACCTGTTTGATAACAACTGGAAGATCTACAGTCGCAACAGCGGCATGACCGGACACAAGATCAGTGCTTCTGCAGATGTACATGACTCCATGATCACTGACGGATGCCGTATCAAGGGAACTGTAAAACACTCCGTTCTCTTCGCCGGTGTCAAAGTAGCGGAAGGTGCTGTCGTGGAAGATGCCGTTGTCATGGGCGGTACCACTATCGAGCGAGGTGCCGTTGTACGCCATTGTATTATTGCCGAAAATGTAACGATCAAGGAGAATGCCGTGGTTGGAGCCATGCCTGAAGGTGATGAGCATGGAGTAGCTACTGTCGGCTCCGGTATTACGATTGGTGAAGGGGCTGTGATCGGACCCAAAGCCATGGTCAGAAATAATGTAAAAGGCGGTGAAGAGCAATGGTAAACTCCAACATGAACACACTGGGAATCATCTTTCCCAACAGCTATGATACTTTTGTACCGGATCTGGTAAATGTGCGGCTGATGGCTTCCATTCCTTTTGCAAGCCGTTACCGTATGATTGACTTTATCCTTTCCAGTATGTCCAATTGTGGAATCGATTCTATTGGTGTTATTGTCAACAATAATTATCAGTCCCTGATCGACCACCTTGGTTCTGGTCGTGCATGGGATATGGTTCGTAAAAACGGTGGCTTAAGCATTTTCCCGCCTTATGCAGACAAATCCTCCAAACCTTACAGAGGACGTGCCGGTGCGTTAGCCAATGTACTTGAATTTCTGAAAGGCCATAAAGAAAAATATGTCGTACTGGCAGATTGCCATCTGGCTGTCAACTTTGATTTTACCGATCTGATAGAAAAACATGCAGAAAGCGGTGCTGATATTACCATCGTATATCATGAGCAGGAGATTCCGGAAGGGTTCACGAAAGTACGTGATAATTCCAAGGGATATTATTATACCCTGCAGCTGGATGGAAACAAAGTAACCAAAATTCTTGTAAACTCCAAGGATGAAGGAATCCAGAATTTTTCCCTGAATATTATTATCATGGATCGGGAACTTCTGATTGACCTGATTACAGAAGCTTCTCTTCTTGGTCAGGAGTGGTTCGAAAGGGATGTGCTGATTCCACAGATCAACAAACTGAATATTCAGGGTTATAAATACGACGGATACGTAGCATGCGTTTCCAGTATCAAGACTTATTTCGACGAGAACATGAAGCTTCTGGATGAATACAATCTGGATGCACTCTTCTCTCCGTCTCCGATCTATACAAAGGTCCGTGATGATACACCGACCCGCTATGTGGAAGGTGCTTCTGCACACAATGTAATGGTTGCTGACGGATGCCTGATCGAGGGCGAGGTTGAGAACAGTATTCTGTTCCGAGGTGTCAAGATTGCCAAAGGTGCAAAAGTCAGGAACTGTATCCTCATGCAGGATACCGTCGTTGAAGCAGGCGCTGACATTGAGTATCTGATCACAGATAAAAATGTTATCGTAACCGCCGGTAAAGAAATGAAAGGCACCGAGACCTATCCTGTCTACATTGCCAAATTCCATACGGTATAACATCTGTACGAGCATAAAGAGAAACCCCGGATCTATTCGGATCCGGGGTTATTTTACGTTCTTTATGTATAATTATTTCATTGCTGCTACTTTATCGAACTCCTCCTGAATCTCCTGAGACGGAGCCGGTGTCAGCAAGCTGACAATGATGTTTACTGCAAGTCCCACAAGAAATGCCGGAAGCAGCTCATAGATACCAAGCACACCGCCCATAGGACGAACCAGGAACTTCCAGATGAATATCATGGCACCACCGCATACCATTCCGCTTAAGGCTCCCTGCAGAGTAGAACGCTTCCAGAACAGTGCCAGAAGTACCAGCGGTCCAAAGGAGGCACCAAATCCTGCCCACGCAAAAGATACGATCTGGAATACAGAGCTGTCAGAATCTCTCGCAATAAACATGGCAATAACTGCAATAATCATCACCGTCACACGTGCTACTACCATTCCGGTCTTCTCGCTCATGTCTTTAACAAAGACTTCCTTCAGAATGTTCTGGGAAGCACTGGAGGATGCTGCCAGGAGCTGAGAATCTGCAGTAGACATCGTTGCTGCCAGAATACCTGCCAGAATCAGTCCTGCTACAATGGCTG
The DNA here is from genome assembly GCF_020686965.1 of Hominiventricola filiformis. Lineage (NCBI taxonomy): Bacteria > Bacillati > Bacillota > Clostridia > Lachnospirales > Lachnospiraceae > Hominiventricola > Hominiventricola filiformis. The sequence continues at coordinate 42,491 of NZ_JAJEPS010000022.1, forward strand.
CCAGGAATCCATGTCTGGAAATCAGATCTGCCACTACCAGGATGATCGTCTCCGGATCTTCCAGTACCGGAATCACACCTGCCTTTGTCATTGCATTTCCAACCACACCAATGAATACAGCAATAATCATGGAGATAACTACCCACACAGTTGCTACTCTTCTGGAAAGTTTCAATTTCTTTGCATCTTCAATAGCCATAAAACGAAGTAATACATGCGGCATACCAAAATATCCGAGTCCCCATGCAAGCATAGAACAAATCGTCAACAGACCATATGGTGATGCGGAATTCGTTACAGGATCATAGATCTGTGTCAGACTGAAATATCCTGCCATTGATTGCGCATTTTCGATAACTGCATCAAAACTTCCCACTTTGGAAATTCCAAATCCAAATACTACAACAATTGCCAGAGTCATTACGATACTCTGCACAAAATCTGTTGTACTTGCTGCCAGGAATCCACCCAGTGTCGTATAAGCTACGATTACAATCGCACTGATAATCATAGCCGGAAGATAGCTGACACCAAACAAATTGGAAAATAATTTTCCGCAGGCTGCAAATCCGGATGCAGTATAGGGTACAAAGAAAATAATAATCAGTACTGCTGCAATCACGGACAGGATTCTTTTCTCATCACGGTAACGGTTGGAAAAGAATAACGGAAGCGTCGTAGAATTGTTACACACATGTGTATAATGTCGAAGTCTCTGCGCTACTACCAGCCAGTTCACATAGGTTCCGATGGCCAGACCAATGGCGGTCCACGCTGCATCTGCCGTTCCGGTCAGATAGGCAACTCCTGGAAGTCCCATAAGAAGCCAGCTGCTCATGTCAGAGGCCTCTGCACTCATCGCCGTCACAAACGGGCCAAGTTTTCGTCCTCCCAGATAGAAATCATCCGTTGTTCTGTTTTTTCCTGAAAGAATGGCACCGATCCATATCATGGCTGCCAGGTAAATCAGGATAGTGAGCATCATCAGTATCTGTACTGTATTCATAACACATTCTTCCTCTCGTTCTGCTTTTATTCTGTGCAAAAACCTTGTGTTTTCGCGCTTTCTCTGCATTCTACTACAATTTGGAATAGGATGCAATACAGAGTAAAGTACAGAATGTATTCTAGTATTTCGTCTATTTCAAACTACCGATCATCATGGGAAATTTTCGTTCCGCTTCTTCTGAAAGAGAGTATTCTCCCTTTCTCAGACACCATTCGTAAAGCAGCGCCCGTTCACACATGGCATAATATCGCACCATTTCACTGACACTCATATCTGTGCGCAGTTCTTTCTTTTCCCTTCCTCTCGAGATAATCTTTTTCAATAATTTATAATAAGTCCGTCCATGATCCAAAAGAGGACGTTCCCCGTGCGTCGTCAACTGTGTGGAATAAAGTCTTGTAAGAAGTTCCACATTGATGGATTCTTCTATCATCGTCAGAAGTTCACGATTCAGATAGAGAAGCACCTCATAGCAATCGGCATCCTCTGAAATCGTTGGCTCCAATTCCTCATATTTTTCGTCCATCATATATGCCAGAGAACCCAGCAGCGCGTCCTTTCCCTCAAAATAATGATAAAAAGAGCCTTTCGATGTGCCAGATTCTTCGATAATTTCCTCAATCGTCGTGTCTTCATATCCCTGTTCGTAAAAAAGCTTCCATGCTGCAGATACAATTTTACTTTTTGTCTTCTTCTGATTCTTCTTTGCCATTATCGTAGTTCTCCAATTTTTTTACTTCTGTCAGTATATCATGAATTTTCCCGAAAAAAAAGATCATCACTTTCGTGATGATCTCTTACGTTTGTACCTTCAAAACTGCATACAGTCAATACTTTTTCTTTCCAAAACCTTTCCACCTAAACCTCTTGGTTAAGCCCTCGACCTATTAGTAACAGTCAGCTTCACGCATTACTGCGCTTCCACCTCTGCC